>JAJBWD010000293.1:0-8563 GCA_032907345.1 Bacillota bacterium
AATTGGTTTTTTTAAGTGAAACTACTTCCATAATTAATTTTCATCCTTTATTATAATCATTAATAAAATTCACAAAATCTTCAATAAATTTTTCTTCTTTATCTTTATATTTTATAATTCTGTAAAGTTTATGATTAAACTTGCCTTCACTGAAAGTTTTTTTCTTTAGATATCTTTTTTTGCCTATCTTCCAAAACTTATGGGGGAAGGTAATATAGGTCAATATTAAGTTCATCTCATCTATTGATATTTTTTTAATCGAAGAATAAGATTCCAGGATTGATTTTGCACAGTTAAAATCCCATTCAAATTCTTTTTTATACATAAGTCTTCTGATGAACTTTGCTAAATCAACTACCTGCACATCTATCATAATGCTGTCTAAATCTATTATATAATATTTTTCACCTTCCTTCATTATATTTTGATAATAGAAGGAATTATGGCATATGGTTTTATTCTTTTTTGCCTCATCCAGAAGTTTACTGTAACCAACCTTCTTCAACAAATCCAGTGCCTTTAAACCCCTGCTTTTGTAATAGTCCAGGTTCTGCTGATAAATTTTATCAAATTGACTTTTTAATTTCATTTCACTGATTATTACATCATACTTGGAAAAATCATTAATATAATTATTTAATAATATAATTGAATTATAAAATTTTCCATTAAAATTTAATTTCTTATTTTCAATATTTCTGGCTGCCAAATGAAATTTTGCCAGAAGTTTAGTGCAGTTAATTACTTCTTCAATACTGTCCATTATACATTCATTTCCATCAATCCAGGTAGTTAAATAAAAAAGATACTTTTTTGTCTTAATGTAAGTCATTCCATTTTTAGTTTTTATATAATACGCTGTATTTGTAAAGCCCTTTTCTCTTAAATAATAAGTTAATATGCTGCCATTTATTATCTTTTTTTCTCCATGTTTCAATTTTTTAAGGCAAAAATCTCCTTTTGAAGTTATAAGTTTGTACGCACTCCTTGCCTTGAATATATCATATACCTGAAAATCATACTTTTTTATGACATCTGTTAAAAGGCTTCTTTCTTTTGATGTTAACTCATTAATATACTTTACCAGCCTTGTATTTCCCAAGGATAACCCCCTGATATTTCTCTATTAAAATATATTCATATATAAATTTAATAGAATATTTTATATTGACAGTATATCAAAAATAATATATAATCAATCTTGTCACTTAGTAAGGAGGAGTTCCCGAGCGGCCAAAGGGGGCAGACTGTAAATCTGTTATCGATCGATTTCGATGGTTCGAATCCATCCTCCTCCACCATATTGTATAAATAAGACGTGTTATCAATGATAATGCGTCATTTTTATTTTAAGTATTGCTGAAATAAAAGCGGAAGCAAATTTTACTTTACTTCCGCTTTTATTATTATTTTATAAATCGTTAACTTCCTTTATACTGAGTCCAATCTTTTTTGTTTCTATGTTAACATCTATTATCTTGGCTTTAACCATCTGTCCTATCTCTAAAACATCTCCTGGTTTATTTATTCTCTTATGGCTTATCTGAGAAATATGTGCTAAAGCATCAACTCCAGGCTCTAATTCTATAAATGCTCCGAAATCTGCAAATCTGACTACTTTTCCTAAAACTACTGAGTCTACCGGATACTTTTCAGCTGCATTTTTCCATGGATCCTCAATAAGCTTCTTAAGGCTGAGGGAAAGCTTCTTATTTTCCTTATCTACATTTAACACATAAGCTTCTATTACTTCGCCTATTTTTAGAATGTCTGATGGCTTATCTATTCTGCCATAGGATAATTCTGATACGTGAAGAAGTCCGTCAACTCCATCCACATCAATAAATGCACCAAATGGTGTCATTCTCTTAACTTCTCCTTTAACAGTCTGACCTTCTTCCAGCTTCTCCCATGTTCCTTCTTCAGCCTTTTCTCTTTCCTTCTGGAGAAGAGATCTCCTTGAAGCAACTATTTTTGTATTTCTCTTAACTTCTTTAAATTCAATAATCTGAACCTCTACTGTTTTTCCTACATATTCATCCAGGTTTTCTACATGGAATAATTCAATATGGGATGCAGGAACAAATATCCTGACCCCTCTGAAGCTGGATATAACTCCGCCATTAACGGCTTCCTTAATAGTTACCTTAATTGGCTCCTTCTTTTCATAAGCTTCTTTAATCTGGTTATAAGCTTCCTGTCTTTCTAATTCAATCTTTGACAGAACTACATACCCATCTTCATTTTTTCTGCTGATAACCTTAACTTCGATAAAGTCTCCTTCATTAAACAGGTCACTTAGCTTTTCACCAGGTTCTAAAGTTACTTCTTCAGCGGGCAGAAGTCCATCTGCTTTATATCCGATATTTAAATACGCCCCTTTTTCATTAATTGATATTATCTTGCCGCTGACTACTGAACCAACGGCAATCCTTCTGTCAAACTTCTCCATAAACTCTAACTGCTCGTTAAATTCTTGATTCTTTTCATCGCTCATTTTAGTAATTGCCTCCTTAATAATCCATTCAGGTGTTGAAGCCCCAGCCGTAACACCTATTTTATTTATTCTATTATCTTTTATTATTTCATCAGGAATTTCACCTGAATTTTCAACAAAAATAGTATTTTTGCAGTTTTCACTGCATATCTTAAATAATTTTTTTGAGTTTGAACTGTCCTTTCCTCCTAAAACCACCATGGCATCAACTTTTTTAGATAAGTCCGATGCTGCTTTTTGTCTTTCAGAGGTAGCTGTGCATATAGTGTTGAATGAAAGTATTTCTCTTTCACCGCTGCTTACTTTAGCAAGTACTTTATCCCAATTATCTTTTTTCTCTGTGGTCTGGGCTACTATACATATTCTATCCGGAATTTCTGTTAAGTCCTCACCGTCTTTTGTTATTACAGCAGTATTCTGGCACCATCCATTAATTCCCATAACTTCAGGATGATCCTTATCACCTACTATTATTATTCCATAACCTAAGTTAAAATATTTATTAACTTTAATATGAATATTTGTAACAAATGGACAAGTAGCATCTAAAATTTCTATTCCTTTATTCTTAAGAATATCGTATACTTCCTTTCCCACACCATGAGACCTTATAATTACAACATCTTCCGGATTTAAGTTTTCTATATCCTCCATGCTGATTGGAAATATATTCTTTTTCTTAAGCCTTTCTACCACATCTCTGTTATGAATAATAGGACCTAAAGTATAAATTTTTTTGTTATACTTAGAAGCTGCCTGCAAAGCTTCATTTACAGCTCTTTCAACTCCAAAACAAAACCCTGCCTTGTCAGCTAAAACTACTTCCATTATATCACCTTGTCTATGTATGATGATAGCAAATTTACAACTTCCTCTATGGAAAGATTAGAACAATCCACTAAAATTGCATCATCTGCTTTTTTCAGAGGATCTGCCTTTCTGTTTGAGTCAATATCATCTCTTCTTATGATATCATTTAAAACATCTTCATACAATACATTAATTCCTTTATCTATTAATTCTTTATGCCTTCTTTTAGCTCTTTCTTCAGCACTGGCTGTTAAAAAGAATTTTATAGCTGCATCTTTTAAGACTACTGTTCCTATATCTCTTCCATCCATAATCACATTATATTTCTGTCCCATTTGCTGCTGAAGAGAAACCATCATTTTTCTAACCTCTGAAACTGCAGCATAATCCGAAACATTTTTGCTTATATATGGAGTGGTTATTTCTTCCTGCACATTATCTCCATTTAAATAAAGATCATCATTTTCAAAATGCATTTCCATTCCTTTTATAAGTTCTGTGAGGCCCATTACATCATTAAAACCTATTCCGCGCCTAAGTGCGGTAAGAGTTACTGCTCTGTACATGGCACCTGTATTTATATACATAAGTCCGTATCTTTTTCCTACTAATTTTGCTATTGTGCTTTTTCCGGCTCCTGCTGGTCCATCAATTGCTACATTTAATTTCAAATTATCAGCTCCCATTCATATATAATTCTATAAAGATAAATAAAATCCTTTTTTTATTAAAAATAAGCTTTTTTTCATTCACCGGCATTAATACCTGAAAGATATCCTGTAGAAAGGGCTATCTGAAGATTAAATCCTCCGGTGAGCGCATCCACATCTATTATTTCCCCTGAAAAATATAAATTAGATATTAATTTTGATTTCATGGTGGAAGGGTCTATAGAATCCACGTCTATTCCTCCACGGGTTATTATAGCCTCCTCAATAGGTCTGAAGCCTTTAATATTAAATGTGAGTTTAGTAAGAGAATCAACCAGTTTTTTTCTTTCTTCCTTAGTGATGCTGTTTACCTTCTTATTCTCATCAATTTCTGATAAGCTTATTATTACAGGAATCAGCTTTTTAGGCAGCAGTTCATTTAAAGAATTTTTGAAATCCTTATTTAAATTACCTGAAAAATCCCTTTGAATTCTTTTATCCAGTTCATCCTCCCGAAGAGCCGGCTTAAGATTTATAACTCCCTTTAATCCTTTTGCATCCTTAATATAGGAGCTTCCCTTAATAACCAGAGGCCCTGATAATCCAAAGTGAGTAAACAGCATCTCGCCATTTTCTCTATATATTACTTTTTTCTTATCAACAAGTGAAAACTCCACATTTTTAAGGGACAGCCCCTGAAGTTCCTTAACATATTCCTCTTCTACTTCCAGGGGAACCAGAGATGGAGTAAGCTTTGTTACCTTATGTCCGATTTTTTCAGCCATCTTATGACCTTCTCCGCAGGATCCGGTCTGAGGATAGGATATACCCTCGGTACATAAAATAAATTTATCTCCATATATTATTCCTTTATCAGTATTTAATGATTCTATTTTTTCGTCTTTTATATTAAAAGATACTGCTCTGGTTTTAAGCTGTAATTCCACATTATTTTCTTTTAAATTATTTTCCAGAGCTCTTATTATATCTGAGGATTTATCTGACTTTGGGAAAACCCTGTCTCCTCTTTCTACCTTCAGATTAACTCCCTGATTATCAAAATACTCCATAGTATCCTTATTAGTATATGTATAAAGTGAAGAGTATAGGAAATATGGATTAGATACTATATAATCAAAAAATTCACTGATATCTTTAGAGGAGGTAATATTGCATCTTCCCTTTCCGGTAATATATAACTTTTTACCCAATTTTTCATTCTTTTCTATTAAAACTACCTCTGAGGTTTTTGAAGCTTCTATTGCTGCCATCATGCCGGATGGACCTCCGCCAATTACAATAACCTTATTCAACTTATCACCACCTATATACTAATTTAATACAGTATAGGAATTTAATCAATAAAAAAAAACACCCCCAGGTGATTTTTGCTTTTAAAAAAGCTGTCTCATTTTGAGACAGCTTCAAATTTACTTTATTTAATTCTAGTACCATCCTCTTAGTTTCATAGCAGCTGAAACTCTCTTTATTGAGTGCATGTAAGCTGCATTTCTCATTGAAACCTTATATCCTTCTTTTATCTTCCAGATATCATTGAAGGCATTAACCATAGCAATTTCTTCCTTGTCTTCAACTTCTTTCTCGCCCCAGTAATAGCCGTATAAATTTTGAACCCATTCAAAATATGAAACAGTAACTCCCCCTGCATTGCTTAGTATATCCGGTGTAATGGTTATTCCTTTATTAAATAAAACTTCATCAGCTTCCGGTGTTATTGGACCATTTGCAGCTTCAACTACAAGCTTTGCATTAATCAGATTAACATTATCCATGGTTATTGAATTTTCCAAGGCAGCTGGTATTAATATGTCAACATTTAAAGCCCAGAATTCATTTAATGTAATCTCTTTTGATCCTGGGAAATTAACCAGCGTCTTGTTCTTTTCCATATAATCTGCAAGGGCTTTCCCATCTAAGCCATTTTCATTATATATAGCATAGGTTCCTTTTTCTCTTGACCATTCCGATACTGCTACAACCTTAGCTCCCAGCTTCTCACAGTTCAGAACTGTAAAGGAGCCTACATTTCCAAAACCCTGAACAGCAATCTTAGCTTCTTTCATGTCAATTCCAACTTTTTTGGCAGCTTCTCTTGCAACTACTGCAACTCCAAAGCCTGTTGCTGCATTTCTTCCCTTTGATCCGCCGAATTCCAAAGGTTTGCCTGTAAATGTTCCAACTGCACTGCAGCCTGTAAGTTTGTTATATTCATCAACCATCCAGCTCATTATCTGACCATTTGTATTAACATCTGGTGCCGGAACGTCAACTTTTTCTCCTATAAGCTTATATATTTTATCTACATATCCTCTGCTTAATCTTTCTAATTCACCCTGAGACAATGTTTTAGGGTCTACAATTATTCCGCCTTTTCCTCCGCCATAAGGAATTCCGGTGACAGAACATTTAAATGTCATCCATATAGATAAAGCTTTAACTTCTTCTATGGAAACGTTTTGATGGAACCTAATACCACCCTTTGTAGGACCAACTGCATCATTATGCTGTGATCTGAATCCCTTAAATGTTTTTATTGATCCATCATCCATTCTTACTGGAATTGATACTTCAATTACACGAAGGGGCTCTTTTAATATTTCATAAACAGCAGGCTCCATACCCAATTTATCGCAAGCTTCCTTAACTTGCCTCTGAGCATTTTCAAATGGATTTAAATTTTCTTTTGACATAAAATCTACCTCCTAAATGAATTTAATATTTCATTTATCATAAGTAAATGAAATTCTTCTTTCTTATACTGTATATATTCTATGTAAAATTAAATATTCCTTCTTATTTTACAAAAAAATAAAAAAAAATTAGGATGAAATCCTAATTTTCCATATCGCCGTTTTTATCAGAATACACTTTATATTCCTGCCATATATTTTCCAAATCATTAAAGGTTGTAGATATTTTTTCTTTTTCCTTAAGTCCAACTGCAACTATTAAAGCATTTATTATGCTCATAGGTGCTACAAGAGAATCAACAAAGGAAGCCATGTTGCTCTGTGCTATAAGTGTGCAGTCTGATCTTGAAGCCAGTGGGGAAAGCAGGCTGTCTGTAAGGGATACTACCTTTGTTCCTCTGCTTTTTACAAAACTTATTGCCTCTATGGTTGTATTTGTATATCGGGGAAATCCAATTCCTATCAGTAAATCATCAGATGATATATTAATAAGCTGCTCGAAAATATCCGATATACCATAGGATACAACTTTCACATTATCCAGGATCAGGTTTAAATAAAATCCCAAGAACTCCGCAAGTACTGTTGAACTTCTAAGACCTAATATATATATCTTTTTAGCCTTAAATATTGATTCAACTATTTCTTCAAAGTTTTTAGCGTTTATCTTTTCCATAGTTGATCTTATATTCTCTATGTCTGCCTTTAAAACTCCCTTTAATGTGGTTTCTTCATTTCCAAAACTATTGGAAAGTTCTATTCTCTGGACTGTGGTAAGCTTTGTTTTTATAAGCTCCTGAAGAGACTTCTGAAGAGTCGGATAGCCGGAAAAGCCTAATTCATTTGCAAATCTGACTACAGTAGACTCGCTTACACCAACGCTTACTCCCAGTTTCGCAGCGGTCATGAATGCTGCTTTATCATAATGTTTTAATATATATTCGGCTATAAGCTTTTGCCCTTTGCTAAGCCTGGGAAATTTTTGCTGAATTGTTCTCATCAAATCCTTACTGTTTTCACTCATTATATATCCTCGCTAATATTGCATTTTTTCTTTCATTTTAACATTAAATGCATCACTATTCAACATTTCTATGCTATTTAGAGAGATTTTAAATAATTTATTTCATTATTTGTAAGCACCCGGTAGTTTCCTCTGGAAAGTTTTCCTAGATAAATTTTTCCAATCTGCATTCTTTCCAGATAAATCACCTTAAAGCCTGCAGACTCCAGCATTTTTCTTATCTGCCTGTTTTTGCCCTCATGTATTATTATTTCATAGCTGCTGTCTTTTCCTTCATCTATAATTTTTATTTTGCAGGGTCTCGTTACATATCCGCCTATGTCTACTCCCTTTTCCAGCTTTTCTATATCATCAGGGGCTAATCTGCCGTTTATAATAAACCTATATAGTTTATCTATGTTTTTTCTGGGATGAATTACCTTATTATATATTTCTCCGTCATTGGTAAGCAGGATTAAGCCGCAGCTGTCATAGTCCAGCCTTCCAATAGGATATATCCTTTCACTTACAGGTACTAAATCAATTATTGTTTTTCTTCCCCTGTCATCTGAAACTGATGACAGATACCCGGTTGGTTTATTTAAAGCTATATATACCTTATTTTCCTCTTCTTTAATAAGCTTATCATCTAAAAGGACAGTATCCTTATCTTTATCTATTTTAAACCCCAGCTCAGTTATAACCTGTCCGTTTACTTTAACCCTTCCGGATAAGATTATTTCCTCAGATTTTCTTCTTGAGGCGGCTCCGCACTCTGCCATATATTTTTGAAGTCTTTCCATGAAATCACCTAATCTAAAGATTTTGGATTATATATTCTTCTTTTGTCCAGTGTCCATATTCCATCAGTAAATTCTCCCTTAGGAGTATC
>JAJBWD010000294.1:0-4814 GCA_032907345.1 Bacillota bacterium
AGGGTTGAAATAATGGGCTATGATCAGCCTGTTATAATATTTGCACAATCAGGCTATGATGATTATGTGGAAAAGGTCGTGGATGTTACTAATAAGTCATAGATAGTGAAGAAGGAGAATCCTTAGATTAAGGTTCTTCTTCTTTTTCAATTTTCAATGTGGTTTAAATTTTAAATTATACAATTTCCTGAAATATATAGACTATGGCTGAAAAATATAATATTTGCTTTATAACATGTATATAAGGTAAGAATTCAATGGTATATAAACATTGCTTTTAACATTGATAATGATTATAATTATCATGTAGAAAAAATATTCCATGCAGAGAATACGGAGAATGAAAATGATTAAAAATATTTGGAAGCGTGAAATAAAAAATAAAGGCATAAATTCAGATAAGGCACAGTTGGACAAAGATATAACCGGAAGTTATTCAATTCGGCTTTCAGAACTTCAGTGTGGAAATTCAGCAAAGGTTATAAAACTTCAGGGCAATGGTGTTTTGATGGACAAGCTTAAAGCTATGGGAATTTATGCAGGAACTATTATTGTAAAGAAGAGTGCTATCCCGGCAAAAGGGCCGATTATAGTTGAAAAAGGTGCTATGCAGTTTGCTTTGGGGTATGATATTGCAAAGAATATTCTGGTTGAATGTTTATAATAGATAACCTGAATATTTTTTTATATTTATTGGTCCTAAAATACAAGGAGGTTTTATGAAAAAAATTGTACTTGCTGGGAATCCCAATGTAGGTAAGAGCCTCATTTTTTCCCGCATCACAAGAATTGGAATTGTTACAGCAAATTATGCCGGAACTACAGTTGATATGAAATCGGGGCATGTAAGTTTTAAGGGCAATGAATATGAAATTATAGACGGACCCGGCATTTATTCACTGGAAGAGTTTTCGAAAACAGATGAAATTGCTGTAAAATTAATTAATAGTGCGGATATAGTTATAGATGTAATTGACGCAACCAACCTGGAGCGTAATCTTAATCTGACCCTGCAGCTTATAGAAAAGAATAAGCCCATGGTAGTATGCTTGAATTTTTGGGAAGAAACTGCACATAAAGGCATCACAATTGATGTTAAAGAACTTGAAAAACTTCTTGGAATTCCGGTTATCACAGTCAGTGCCCTTCAAAGCGAAGGTATTTCAGAACTGCTTGCTTCATTAATCCAGGCTGAAACAAGTGATCTGGTATTCGATTCAGATGATAATTGGAACTATATTGGAAATATCGTCAGAAAAGTACAAAAGCTGTCCCATCGTCATCATACATTTCTTGAAAGCATAAGTGATTTAACACTGCATCCTGTCTGGGGTATTATAATTGCTTTCTTTGTTCTCATATTCACGTTAATAATAGTGCGTTTTTTGGGCGAGAGCATGATTAAATATGTTTTTGAACCGTTTTATGCGTTCCTGTATAATCCATTGCTGCAAAGTTTGGTAAGCAAAATACCTTCTCCCATTATCAGAAGTCTTTTGGTTGGAAATAGTCCGGATCCCCTTCAGTCTTTTGGTATCCTTACAAGTGGTATTTATATAGCACTGGTTTCAGTTTTCCCATACTTTTTCTCTTTTTATCTTGTTTTTGGATTCCTTGAGGATTTTGGGTATCTTCCAAGACTTGCTGTTGTTCTGGATAAGTTTTTTCACAAGCTTGGTCTTCATGGGTATTCATCCATACCTGTAATGCTTGGACTGGGATGCAAGGTACCGGCTTTTATGGCAACAAGGAGTCTGACTAACAAACGTGAAAAGATCCTGACCATAACATTAATTTTTATGAGCGCACCCTGTCTTTCACAGAGCGCAATGATAGTTTCACTTGGGATGAGTTACGGAGCAGGGACTGTTTTAGCTGTTTATACAATTTTAATTGCTTTAGCCCTGGGAATGAACTGGGTTATGAACAAGGTTTATAATAAGGAATACACATCAGACTTTTTTACTGAATTCCCAGTCTGCAGGATACCATCCTTTAAGCTTATGGCAGGTAAGCTGTGGATTAGAATTTTGGAATACTTTGCTGAGGTTCTTCCAATGATAGGGGTAGGTGTTCTGGTTATGAATATTCTGGATGCCCTTCATGTTTTAAAATTAATTACGGAAGTAATACAAAAACCGGCAAATATTTTGATGGGCCTTCCGCCTGAATTTGCTCCAATTATGCTTTTAAACTTTCTTCGAAAAGATGCTTCAGTAGCACTGCTTGTACCATTAAAACTTACAGCTCACGAGTTTATAATTGCCTGTATATTTTTAACACTCTCAACTCCATGTGTTGCATCATTTTTTACGTTATTTAAGGAGCTGGGCAGTAAAACCGCTCTGAAATTAGCAGGCTTGATGTTTATGATTGCTTTGGTATCATCTTCACTTATTCATTTTATATTTAGGTTATGTTTAAGATAAATGTTGAAAATGATATCCCCTTAATATTTGGGTATAATAAGACTATATGAATGATTCCGGAGGTCTTATTATGCCAAGTGAAGCGTCAGTAAAGAAAGATTTAGAGGATTTAGGTACAACAGGACAGGAAGAAATATTAAGTTATCTTGAAGAAGTTATTGTATTAGGTTCTTTTGCTACCGAAGTTACTAACGAGGTTAAAGAGAACCGATTTTCCAAGGGAAAAGTCTGCCCCCACTGTGGGCATGAGAAAGTATCAAGAAATGGCAAGTTCAATGGCAAACAAAGATATATCTGTAAATCCTGCCGAAAGACCTTTACTGACTTTACACGTTCACCCAGTTACAACAGTAAAAAAGATATTAAAAAGTGGATATTATATTCTAAATGTATGATAAATGGTTATCCCATAAGAAAATGTGCAGAGATAGTCGAGATTAGTGTGCCTACATCTTTTTATTGGAGACATAAGTTTTTAGACGCTATCAGAGTGTATATGGGTATTGGTAATGTGGGTGGAGTTATAGAAGTTGATGAGGCGTTTTTCAGAGAATCCTTTAAAGGAAATCATAAGAAAAGCACTACTTTTATAATGCCACGAGAACCTCATAAACGTGGGGTTAAAGGCAGTAGGAGTAGCAAGGATGAAAAGAGAAAAAGAGGTATATCAAAGGAACAGGTCTGTGTACTATGTGCGATTGATAGGTTAGGAAATATTATGACTGAACTAATATGTAAAGGTAGGATGAAACATACAGATTTAGAAAGGCTCTTTACAGGCAGGATTGAGGATGAATCTATACTTTGTACTGATTCACACAAAAGTTATATTAAGTTTGCAGATAATTTGGGTGTGGAACTACAACAAATTAAGCGTGGAAAGCCTAATGAAGGCATATACCATATACAGCAAATAAATGCTTTCCATAGCAAACTAAAAGAATGGATGTATAGTTTTCACAGTGTAGCCACAAAGTATCTTGCTAACTACATGTACTGGTTTAAATGGTTACAGTTTTTTAATACAGAGAAAGATACTGTAAAAACCAAACATTTATTAGTCCAGTCGCATACATCTCATTCTGATACAAAGTTAAAAGATTTTAAAATTAGGGAAGCAATTTATATTTAATTATGTTAAATATTTGAATAATTACATTACTATGTTGTATAATTAAATACAGACACAATAGTAAAATTTCACCAAGGAAGGAATGGATATTTTATGATAAGAATATCAAGACAAACAAGATATTCTGATTCTTTAAGAAATTATAAAATTTATATTGATGATATATATTGTGGTGATATAAAAGATGGTGAAATTAAAGAATTGGATATTGAGAATGGAGAACACTCAATTTATCTAAAAATTGATTGGTGTAGAAGTAAAAAATTAAATTTCATTGTTAACAGTAATGAGTTATTAGAATTTTATTGTGGTAATTCAATGAATGGATTAAAATGGTTATTAGTTTTTGTTTACATCACATTTAAAAAAAACTGTTACTTATTTATACAACCAAATAAATGTGAGATGGTATTGAATGATAAAAACAATTACATTGGCACTTTATTTTTGGGAATATCTTTAGCAATATTCCCAACTTTTTATATATTATATGGCATTTTCAATCATTTAAACTTTGAATATATTGCCTCCAATATTTCTATATTGGGATGGTTGCTAATATTTTATTCGATTTTTAAAATTATTAAGTCCAAAAATATAAAAAAAGATATTTAAATAACTAACAATCTTCGTAAAATGTGAACTCAGGGAAGCCCAAAATGGCTTCCCTGAAAAATTGTCATATTATCAACACTGTTATTAAACATAGCCTATATTTATGTTTTTATAAAAAATTACACGATTAAATATGTCGGCTGCCTAAAGTAAATTTTAGGTGGAATTTCACTTAAAGGAGGGGAAATAATATGAAAATATGTAAAGCATGCGGTATGCCTATGAAAACGAAAGATGATTATGCTGCGGGAGATGAAAACAAAGATTTTTGTAAATACTGCGCGAGATCTGATGGCTCTATGCAATCCTATGATGAAAAACTGAAGGGTATGACTGGATTTATTGTTAAAACTCAAGGACTGGATGAAAAAGCAGCCAGAGATGCAGCCAAAGGAATGATGGCTAAGCTTCCGGCATGGAAAGAAAAAATTTAGCCCATAATACAGTATGGATAAATGTTAAATTATTTCTAAAGGTCGATATCTTGATGAAAAAATTCTTAAGTTTATAAATTGAAATTTGACTGCAGCCATATATGCTGCAGTTTTTTAATTGTAAAGATATTATTTCTTGAAAATACTTCTTATAAAATAAATATAGCATATACCAAAATATGGTATAATTGATTTAGAAAGTTA
>JAJBWD010000295.1:0-7322 GCA_032907345.1 Bacillota bacterium
ATGGCGGAAAGATAAAGTAGGGGGATAAATGGATATAGATATAAAATATATAAAGATACAGAAAGTTGTTGAAAAAGAGCTGACCTGCTCAGCTCATAATTTAGACCATGTTTATAGGGAAATGACGGCATTAAAACAACTCAGGATGTAGATATAAAAAATACATCTTCTTTTAAGAAGGAAAATAATGTGAAAACACAAAAAAAAGGCATATACGGAAACCATAAACAGAAAGAATATGATATCAAGGAAATAGAGAAAAAACTGTTAGGATGGGATGAAGATGATTAAGGAGTATTTAGAAAAGATAAATATCATTTATAGTGATATAAGAAGCAAAAATAAAAATCAGCTTAGAAAGCGGCGTGAAGAAATAGATTTTAAACTTCCAAAAATATCGGAAATAGAGAGAAAAATAGGAAGACTTTCAGCAGAATTATCCTTATCCGCAATCAGAGGAAATACTATAACGGATAAAGACTTCACTGATTTAAAAGAAAAAATAACCTCCTTAAGGGCAGATAAATATGAGCTTCTTGTATCTAATGGCTACCCTATGGACTACTTAGAACTAAAATACGACTGTCCTTTATGCAAGGATACAGGCTATATAGGTAATAAAAGGTGCTCTTGTTATAAAGAAAAGATATCAAAACTTTACCTTAAGGATTCAAACCTGAATAAGATTTTTGATAAAAATAGTTTTAAGAATTTTTCTCTAAGCTATTACAGCAGCGAAAATTCAGGATATGAAAAGGATTCTCCAAGAAAGAATATGGAAAAAGTTCTGTCCTCCTGCTATAAATTCATAGAAGAATTCCCAAATTCAAATGAGAACTTACTATTTTACGGCACCCCGGGTACAGGCAAGACTCATCTTTCCCACGCTATAGCAGCAGAGCTTTTAAAGACCGGATATTTCGTATTATATAAGACCAGTGAGGACTTGATACAGGATCTGAGAGACATCAGGTTTAATAAAGATAAATATAGAGAAGAAATTTTGGATTACTGCGATCTTCTTATAATAGATGATTTGGGTACTGAGGGAAACAATGTTTTCTCCAATACTGAATTTTTCAATTTTTTAAATAAAAGATTATTAAATGAGAAAAAGCTGATTATATCTACTAATCTGGAACTGGATGATATTCTTAAAAACTACGATGACAGAATAACCTCCAGGCTTCTGGGTAATTTTACTATTTATAAATTTTATGGTGATGATATCAGAGTTAAGAAAAATATGAATAAAATAAAAAAGTAGCTATAAAAGCTACTTTTTTTGGCGACCCGGAAGGGGATCGAACCCTCGACCTCCGGCGTGACAGGCCGGCACTCTAACCAGCTGAGCCACCGGGCCAGACTTGGTGGGAACAACAGGGCTCGAACCTGTGACCCTCTGCTTGTAAGGCAGATGCTCTCCCAGCTGAGCTATGCTCCCAGAATTATGGTGACCCCTACGGGACTTGAACCCATGTTACCACCGTGAAAGGGTGGTGTCTTAACCGCTTGACCAAGGGGCCTAACATGGAGCTGGCAATAGGAGTCGAACCTACAACCTGCTGATTACAAATCAGCTGCTCTGCCATTGAGCCATGCCAGCATAAAAAATATGGCGACCCGGAAGGGGATCGAACCCTCGACCTCCGGCGTGACAGGCCGGCACTCTAACCAGCTGAGCCACCGGGCCGCATTTGTGGTGGGAACAACAGGGCTCGAACCTGTGACCCTCTGCTTGTAAGGCAGATGCTCTCCCAGCTGAGCTATGCTCCCACAAATGGTGACCCCTACGGGACTTGAACCCATGTTACCACCGTGAAAGGGTGGTGTCTTAACCGCTTGACCAAGGGGCCTTATTAGTTTAAATAAGTCGGCTAACCCGACATAGAATATAATACATAAATTTAGGCCAACTGTCAACAACTTTTTTAATTATTTTTTAAAATCAGACAAAGCAGTTAAGGCGCAGCCCTCTATTGCATTCATTTTATTTTCTTCAGCAAACCTGATAATTTCAGGGCTTTCAGCTCCCGGCTGAATCAATATATTATTAATTCCCATACTTTTAGCTTCTTTAATAAATTCCATGCCATACTTTGGATTTATGCATAAATCTATTACTTCTATACTGTATGGAACCTCTTTTAAGCTTTTATAAATAAGCCCGGATTCATCTTTGGGGTGCAGTCCGGATGCATTTAAGCCATGCTCCTTAAGAGCGTTTAATATACTATATGCATATTTGCTGCTGTTTGTAACATCACCTATTACAACCCAGTTTTTATACTTTAAAAAATCTGCTGGACTCACTATATCACCTCCATATATTATATCATATATAATACCTCTATCTGTTTTTTTTATTCAATTTGGGTTAGAATATGAATATCAAGTTTTTTAGGAGAGATATTATGGAGGAAATAGTAATAGTTGGCGGAGGACCCGGCGGAATAGCAGCTGCTATATCAGCTAAGGATAATGGAAAGGCTGTAATAATACTTGAGGGTAAAGACAGAATAGGCAAAAAACTCCTTATGACCGGTAATGGAAGGTGCAACCTTACTAATAAGTATGTATCATCGGATAAGTATCACAGCAGGTCCAGAGAGCTTTTAGAAAGTGTTATAGATACCTTTGGTATTAAAGAAATTACGGACTTTTATTCCTACATAGGTATCCCTGTAAAGGAACAGGATGGCGGCAGAATGTACCCCTTTTCACTGCAGGCCTCCTCGGTACTTGATATATTAAGATTGTCCTTAGAAGAAAGAAATATAGAAGTAAGAACAAACTGCAAGGTAAAAAGGGTTATCCATAAAGATAATTATTTTTCCATTGAAACCTCATCAGGAATTATTGAATCTAAAAAGGTAATCCTCTGTACCGGAGGCAATTCATATAAATCCACAGGTTCTGATGGCTCCGGGTATGCATTAGCTGAAGGATTAGGCCACAGCATAATAAGACCTCTGCCTGCCCTGACTGCTCTTATATTAGATTACAGCAGGCTTAAAGCCCTGTCCGGCATTAAAATAAATGGTGCCGCTAAAATAGAAACTAAAGATGCTGCCTATGATGCATCAGGTGAGATCTTGTTTACCGACTACGGCGTATCAGGTCCTGCTGTTTTTAACCTTAGCAGATTTGCCTCTATAGAATTAGATAAAAAAAGAGAAGTTAAATTAGAGATAGATATTGTACCCGAAATTGAAAAGACCCAATTTAACGAATTTTTAAGAAATCATTTTCTTATTTTCTCCTATAGAAGTATAAGCGATGCGCTAATTGGCATATTAAACAAAAAACTTATTCCGATACTGCTTAAGGAATCTAAAATTGATGATATTCATAAGCCCTGTTACCTTCTCAGTGAAGAAGAGATAATTTCCATAGTAAATCTAATTAAGGGCTGGAGCTTTAACGTCTTAGCTGCTGCCTCCCTTGATATGGCACAGGTTACAATTGGAGGAGTTGATACCAGTGAGGTAAACCCCAAAACTTTAGAATCAAAGCTTCAAAAAAGCCTGTACTTTGCAGGAGAACTTTTAGATGTAGATGGAGACTGCGGAGGTTATAATATTCATTTTGCAGTATCTTCGGGTTATATTGCAGGCAAAAATGCCGCTATTTAGAAAAGTAAGACTGCCCTACTGTAAGCACGCTGCCATCTTCATTTATTGTCTTATGAAAAAGTATAAGTCCATCAGCCTCTTCCCTGACCTGGCACATGGAGCTTATGCTTTCTCCATATTTAGTTTCCTTCTCATAGGTTACAATTAACCTGTTCAGATTATATTTAGTAACTACGTCCTTTGGTATGGACTCTATCATGTAGGATACATATTTGCCGTTATTTACATGCATATTTGTGTCTATATCGCTGTACCTTATATTAAATGTCTTTATATTGTCATTTCCTTCAAAGGCTTCTATCTTTGGTATATCAGGATTATATTTGTCTTCCTTCTTTATACCATAATAATCTAAAAATTCTGCCGGGATCCTCTTTGGAGACCTAAGCTTAGTATCTATTAAAAACCATATGGAGTCTGCTTTAATTATAAGCTGGCCTTTTTCATCCTTCACCCGGAAGCTTCTCATTGCATAAAAAGCCCTGAAGCTTTCCGCCTTTGTTGTTACGTTTATCTTTTCTCCATAAACAGGCATTCTGTCTATTTTAATGTCCCATTTATATAATACCCAGGCCAGATTATTATTCTTCAGATAGTCCAGGTCTACCTTAATCAAATCTCCCTGAAACACAGCTATATCTGTGAAAAAATTAATCAGGTCCGTCAGCAGAAGTCTCTTTTTGTAATCAACTTCAAAATATCTTACTTCATATTCTTTTTCTGTTTCTACTCCCATGATACCCTCCACTTTTAAAATTTACCTATCTTAATATTATACTACATAATAACAAAAGCCGGCAAAAGCCAGCTTCATTTTACAGTTTGTTTATTTTTATTGTCTGAGATCTCTTAGGTCCTACAGAAACTATTGATACCTTTGTTTCTGTGTATTTTTCAATTTTCTTTATGTATGTCTTTGCATTTTCAGGAATATCTTCATAAGATACAGCCTTTTCGATTGACTCATCCCAGCCTTCAAACTCCTCATATACAGGAACGCATCTGGATAAATCCTCTAAACTTGCAGGTACATAATCTATTTTTTTGCCGTCTAACATATATGATGTACATACCATAATACTGTCAAGACCTGCTAAGGTATCTATCTTTGTAACAGCGAAGGAAGTAATTCCGGATATTCTGGCTGATGATTTTAGTATAACCAGGTCCAGCCATCCGCATCTTCTTGATCTTCCTGTGGTTACTCCATATTCTTTTCCTTTAGTTCTGATCCACTCACCCTTATCATCCAGAAGCTCTGTTGGGAATGGGCCCTCTCCTACTCTTGTAGTATAAGCCTTAGCTATGCCAACTATATTTGTAACCTTGTTAGGTCCAATTCCTGCTCCTGTTGGAACTCCTCCTGCTATTGTGTTTGAGGATGTAACATAAGGATATGTTCCATAGTCAATGTCAAGCAGCGTTCCCTGAGCTCCTTCAAATAAAACCTTCTTATTATCCTTCATCTCGTTAAATATTTTAACAGAGGTATCAACTACAAATGGTCTTACAAAATCAGCATACTTTGAATACTCTTCATATATTTCGTCAAAGGATAATGCCGCTCCCCCGAATACCTTTGTTATTATTTCGTTTTTAAGATCCAGGTTTTCTTTAAGTCTTTCCTTAAATACCTTATCATTTATAAGATCACATATTCTGATCCCTGATCTTTCCATTTTATCTGTATAGCAGGGTCCGATTCCTCTTCCTGTTGTACCTATGCTTTTATTTCCTCTCCACTTTTCCTTAAGAGAATCCATAAGTCTGTGATATGGCATAATAACGTGTGCCCTGTCACTAATGAAAAGCTTCTTATTATTTATTTCCACCTTTAAATCTTTAAGATAGTTTATTTCATCTATTAAAGCCTTTGGATCTATGACCACACCATTTCCAATAATATTTATCTTACCATTGTAAAGTATACCGCTTGGTATAAGGTGAAGTTTATATTCATTCTCACCAATTACAACTGTGTGACCTGCATTGTTTCCCCCTTGATATCTGACAATTACATCAGCACCTTCTGCTAAGTAATCTGTCATCTTTCCCTTTCCTTCGTCGCCCCATTGGGCTCCTAAAACTACTAAAGAGGACATATCTATCCTTCCTTTCAATTTAAACTACCTTATAATATTATCAAATATAAAGGTTATAGTCAAATAATTTACGAACATTTTTAAAGTTTATAATATTTTAGTTCGTTATAATCTGTCTCCTATATATCTTCCTACATAAACTCCAGAAGCAGAAGCCTGGGATAAGGAATGGGTTACTCCCGAGCAGTCTCCCAGTACAAAAAGCCCCTTAATTTTCGTCTCTAAATTATTGTCAACCTCTACCTTTGAGTTATAGAACTTAACCTCGACTCCATAAAGAAGAGTATCTCCATTGGCGGTACCGGGAGCTATCTTGTCAAGAGCATATATCATTTCAATAATATCATCTAACTGCCTTTTTGGTATAACCAGTCCTAAATCTCCCGGCGTAGCATTTAGAGTAGGCTTTGTAAATGATTTTTCCAGCTTATGTTCCGTGGTCCTATGACCATTAACCACATCCTCAAACCTTTGAATAAGGACTCCTCCCCCCAGCATATTTGAAAGACGGGCTATTGACTCTCCGTAACCATTGCTGTCTTTAAAAGGCTCTGTAAAATGATTTGATACCAGAAGAGCAAAGTTTGTATTATCTGACCTTAAGTCTTTGTCAGCATAGCTGTGGCCATTAACTGTTACTATGCCGTTAGTATTTTCGTTCACCACATGTCCATATGGATTCATGCAGAATGTCCTTACTAAATCTGAGTACATCTTAGTCCTGTAAACTATTTTGCTTTCATATACCGCATCTGTTATATGTGAGAAAACCTCTGCCGGCAGCTCAACCCTCACTCCAATATCAACTCTGTTTGATTCTGTCCTGATATTTAAGCTTTCGCATACTCCTGAAATCCATTTTGATCCTGATCTGCCGGTAGCTAAAACCAGGAATTTTGATGAAAATATTTCGTTTTTCGTAAATATCTTAAAGCCTTTTTCCTCCTGTTCTATTTCAAGAACCTCAGTATCAAACATAATATCCATGTTTTCTTTCAGGTACTTAAACATATTGCCAAGTATTACTAAGTTTCCATCAGTTCCAAAATGTCTTACCTTAGCATCTAAAAGATGCAGGTCATATTTAAGTGCCTCCTTTTTCAATAAAGTATTATTTGTAGAATATAGCTTAGCTTCCTTTTCACTCAGGCTGCAGTTAACCTCATCCACATAATACATTAAATCAAGAGCTTCCTCTTCTCCTAAATACTTATAAAGGTCTCCTCCAAAATTATTAGTTATATTGTACTTTCCATCTGATAAGCTTCCTGCTCCTCCAAAGCCGTTCATAATATTGCAGGGGCTGCAGTGGATACAGGATTTTATTTTTTTGCCATCTATAGGACAGTGCCTTTTTGATAAATCATGTCCTTTTTCTATCATTAATATCTTTGCTTTTTTATTTTTTTTAAGCATTTCATAAGCTGTAAATACTCCGCTGGCCCCAGCTCCTACTATTATTACATCATATATCTTATTCATTTTTTTCCTCCTTATAAAACTCTTTTACACATTGAATTATATCATCTTTATCCTTTATTTGAATATTGGGAAACCACTCTCTTGGAAATAAATTTATATATTC
>JAJBWD010000296.1:0-5692 GCA_032907345.1 Bacillota bacterium
TATTATTTTCACTATTAGGCGGAGTTATAACTGATAAACTTGGAAGAAGAAGGACAACCTTCATATTTGATATGATATCCTGGAGTATCCCCTGCCTTATATGGGCATTTTCTCAGAGTTTTATTTATTTTTTAATTGCTGCAATAGTAAACAGTGTACTTAAAGTAACTGCAAATTCCTGGGGATGCCTTTTAGTAGAAGATGCAGAAAAAGAAAATATAGTAAAAATTTATACCTGGGTTTATATATCTGGTTTAGGAGCAGCTTTTTTTGCTCCAATAGCTGGAATTTTTATAGGAAAGTTTCAGCTTATCCCTACAGTAAGAGCACTATATTTTCTCGGATTCATTATGATGACAGCCAAATTTGTTATTTTATATATATTCAGCCGTGAAACAGAGCATGGAAAAATCAGAATGGAAGAGACAAGAAATATAAGTATATTTAATATGCTTAAGGGATATGGTAAGGTTATTAAAAATATATTATGTACTCCCCAAACTGTATTTACTTTAGTAATAATGCTTATAATGAGTATAGTAAGTATGGTAAACTCCAGCTTTTGGTCAATAATTGTCACTGAAAAAATTCATATCAGAGCAGATACTATAGGAATGTTTCCTTTCATAAGGTCGCTGATCATGATGATATTCTTCTTTACAATAATACCAAAAATTAATGTGCTGAGATTTAAAAGGCCCTTAGTAATAGGATTTATATCATTTATTTTAAGCCAGCTTATATTAGTAATAACACCAAAAGATGGATATATTTTTCTTGTCATAAGCATTTTTCTGGAAGCCTGCAGTTTATCCTTCATAAATCCTCTATTAGATTCTATGCAGGTTATTATGGTGGATGTAAAAGAAAGAGCCAGGATAATTGCTGTTCTGTATGTTATAGTACTGGCACTATCCTCACCTTTTGGATATATAGCCGGTATATTATCATCCTGGGACAGGCGCCTTCCCTTCCTGATGAATATAATATTATTATTTGTAGGAACCATAATAATTATTATGTCATCTTTCTCAAAACGCAAAATTAAACCAGAGCAGTAAGTTACTCTGGTTTCACCTTTTTCTTTTCAATATCTGATTCAGATATAATCTTTTTCTTTGATATCAGACAATTACATTTATCACAAAAGTAGCTTACAGACCCGCAGCCGGATATCTCCGTAAGCTCAGAAAAACACTCAGGACAATAATACTTTTCTTTCAACTAAAATCACCTCAAGGATATTATGAAAAATCACCCTGATTTTATCTGCCAGGATGCATTTTTCTGTTTTTAATTATGGTTTTGATTTCTTCGCCCTTTTCGCGAGTCAGCTCACCTTTTTTAACCTTTTCATCAATGGCAGCAAACTTTGCTTCTTTTTTTAATGCCCAGATATCTTCTTTTTTCCATCCTTTAGAGGTTAAATATTCTTCTAATCCGTGCCTTGAAGATTTTATTTTTTCTAGATCTGCTTTTGAAATCTTTAATTTGTTTTGAATATAATCATAACTGATTTCTATCCTTTCCCTGCATTTAATATCATCCGGCTTTATCTCAGCTTTTACTGAAGATACGGCAAAACACTGAAAAGCACCGGACACCATTAAGCTTATGGTTAAAATTAATGTAGTTAATTTTTTCATCTTAAGTCCTCCAATCTTTATATAATATTTTATTTTTACCTAAAGCTCTATAATTATTCTAATCAATTATGAATATTATTTCTAAATAAGGAAAATATAATACTATTAAATTAAGGGAGTGATATTATGGGAGCAAAAAAAGATATAGAAGTAAAAAATGATGCGGCTGAAAAAGCTAGCAATGACAGTAAAAATGCAAAAAATGGATATATGCAGAGAGGCAATGCCAGTAAATATGCAGCAGAACAGGGGACCAGAAATAAGAATTAGTTTCTTTATCTTACTTAAGGAAATTGAATAATATCCTTTGGGATGATTTTCAGTTTAAAAGCAGCGGATTATCAATGTTTTTTAGTTGAAAAATTTAATATCTGAATTATGCAGTTTATCATTTATAGCAAAATCCTTTTGAATTAATATTTTGTGGAATTCAAAAGGATTTTTTCATTTTCATTTATATACTCTTATGTTATAATATTTAACTGTATTAAAGTTTTCTTAGGAGGATCTATGGATTTTAAAGAATTAATTGAAAGAATAAATTTTCTATATCATAAAAGTATAAAAGAAGGATTAACTGAAGAGGAGTATTTTGAACAGCAGGAACTTAGGAAAAGATATATTGAAGGCATAAAAAATAATATTGTGGCTCAGTTAGGTACAATAAAGCCATCAGAAAATGCAGCTAAAAATTAGCTGCATTTATATTATAATTCTAAAATGTCATTTCTTTAATATTTTTTGATTTTAAGCTCTCCTTAACATCTATAATTCTTTGATTTGAAGAGCCCTTAAATTTAAGTCCTTCCTCTTTTTTATCAATCTGGAATCTTCCATCTACTAGCACATCAATATTATTTATAAGATTAAACCACCCGGGTCTATTTAAGTTATCCAAAATAAATTCATATGTGTAGCCTGTATAGCACCAGATATTTATATTATTTTCCTTTAATTTTAATGCCAGATAAGAAAACTTATCACCCTGCTGAAAAGGGTCTCCTCCGCTGAAGGTAACTCCTTTGATCATTGGATTATCCTTTATATCCCTTATTATATCATCCATATTGTATTCTTTTCCACCTTCAAATGAATGGGTTTCAGGATTAAAGCAGCCTCTGCAGTTATGATTGCAGCCCTGAGAAAAGAAAACTCTCCTGATTCCCGGGCCATTAACAAGACTTTCATGAATCATCCCTGCTAATCTTATTTCTTTATCATTCATAATAATCACCTAGCTAGGATTATGTGATATTCTATCCTTTCTTTCTGCTGATTTTCCGGCTCCAAACCTTTCATCCAGGCTGAGATATCCGGTGACCCTCGAAATACCCTGAATATTATAGCTGCTGCATTTAGGACATTTGCTGTCGCTGCTGCTGAGGAAAGTGCCGCAGTCCCTGCAGTACCTGATATGAAAATTAATTCCTAAATAACTTATATTAGTATTCTTGTATGCAAAATCAATTATATCTTTTAAAACATCTCCTGCTGGTCTGTCATCCAGTTCAATATAGCTTATATGTCCTGCATTACAAAGTTTATGATAAGGGGCTTCTATTTCCAATTTATCTTTAATTGATATAGGGCATCCAACAGGCACATGGTAACTGTTTGAATAATAATCCTTATCTGTAACCCCTTTAATATTTCCAAATACCTTCCTGTCCTGAAGTACAAACCTGCCGCTTAAGCCCTCCGCTGGTGTAGCATATGTGCTCCAGTTAAGGCTGTCCTCTATTGTTTTGCTGTTTGTGAACTCTCTAATATGAGATATTATTTTAACTCCCAGGTTTCTTTCCTCAATTCCCTGTCCATGATGCTTCCCTGTAAGCGCAGTAAGTGTTTCAGCAAGGCCTATAAAGCCTATAGCCCAGGTCCCCTGCTTCAGTATAGGTTCAATTGAATCATCCGGAGTCAAACCTTCTGAGCCCTTCATTAGTCCCTGCCCTGCAACAAATGGAAGATCTTTTACTTTCAGTTTTTTTAATATGCCATATCTATGCATGAGAGCTTCATGACAAAGCTCCAGCCTTTGATCTAATAAAGAGAAAAATTTAGAAATGTCCCCCCTGGATAGTATTCCTATTCTTGGTAAATTTATAGTAACTGGAGCAATATTCCCTCTTCCTTTAGTTCCCGGCTCTCCGTTTACATTAGAAATAACATATGTTCTGCAGCCCATGGTAGCAGGAATTATACCTTTGTCATAATAAGCCTTATTAAAATCCGCATCCAAATTCATAAATGTAGGATTCATTCTTTTTGCTGCCACTCTGCATGCAAGAGTATAAAGGTAATAATATGGGTCCTGTTCTTCCCTGTTTACTCCTTCTTTAACCCTGAATATTATATTTGGGAATATCGGCTGTTCTCCCTTTCCCAATCCTTTTTCATATTCCTTAAGAAAAAGCTCACATACGAGTGCCGCATCCTTAGAACCTGGAATTCCAATATTTACTGAAGAAAAAGGAACCTGTGAGCCTGCCCTGGAATGCATGGTATTAAGATTATAAACTATTCCCTGCATTGCCTGAGATACTCTTTTTCTAAGTTTAATTTCTGTAAGCTCTTCCAATTTTTCTCCCTGAATTCCAAGTTCAATTAGTTCATCTCTTACTTCTTTTCTGGTTGGCTCAACAAATATTCCTAAGTCATTATCAAAATCCGGATGAGACTGCCCGCCGAACATATCATTTTGAGTAGATTGAAGCAAGATACAGCTAAGCTCTGCTGCAGCTTCTATTCTTTTCGGCCTTTTTATAGTACCATAGCCTGTATTAAAGCCGTTTTCAAGAACTTCCTTAGTTGGTATATGTAAACAATTTATAGATAAATTGTAACTGTCTAAATCATGATAATATATATCTCCATTTTCATGGGCTTTTGCTAAATGCTTTGGCATAGATGCCAAATTAAACCATTTATTAGATTCTGAAGCAATTCTTAAAAGTTTTGAACTAAAATTATTTCCAACATTTGCATTATCTCTGTCTGTTTCAACTCCAATTGTACCTATTACTTTCATTAAGTCAGACTTTATTTCTCTAACCTTTGTTCTTTCTTTTCTGTAATTAGAATATATATGTCCTATCTCTCTATAACCATTTTGTTCAAGAACAATTTCTACCAGGTTTTGTATTTCTTCTACCTTTAAAGCTTCCTTTTTTTCTTCTTCAATTTTTCTTACAACCAGCTCTGTCAGTTCATAAGCCTGGCTTTCCTTTAAATTAAAACTTCCCTCAATAGCTGCTCCTTTTATAGCATCGGCAATTTTTTCCGTTTTGAACTTTACTTTTCTTCCGTCCCTTTTTACAACATATAGCATAAATGTATCCTCCAAACCACAATATATAGCATTTTGTAATTGTACTATATATATATAATCGGCGCAAATCAGCTTTTCTTTATAAAGCTTTATTAATTAAGTTTACTATTATTTATCTCTAAAATACTGTTCATTTAATAAAATTACTTTTATATAAAATTAAGGGCATTTTCTGCCCTTAAAATTCCATATTATCAAATAGACCTGCAGCTCCGGCGGTAAATAATCCTGCTAAAACTATACTATATATAAGGAGGCTGGTATATAAAGAATAAGAATTAAATAATGTAAATCCTGCTGTTCCTATTCCGGTTAATACTACAGCCCCGGCCATAAGTAAAATTTGAAACAGCATCATAAATACAGACTGTGCAATTATTCCGGAGAAACCCAGAAAAATTGCTGCCCTATAGGCAAATAAACCGCTTATATTCATCATTATTCCAATTGCCAGGTAAGTAATAAGGCAAAGAATAAAATCTATAACAGATGAATGAGAAAGTATGGTGTATGGTAAAAATAAAAGTATCCCGTCTGCTATTATTTTAATAAAAGAAGAGGCAGTTCCATATAAAAGTTTATTCTCCTTTTTATCAGGGATAAGAAATATATAATGGCAGCTTATTTCCGTATATATTTTACCTCCAAATCCGGAAGAGAAAAAGAGAAGTACTGAACCTGCCAGGAATATAAATCTTATATTAACCTGTTTTAAAAA
>JAJBWD010000297.1:0-2851 GCA_032907345.1 Bacillota bacterium
AAACACCCGGCTTTCCTTTCTTTCTGGCTCCTGTAAATGATCCTTCTTCATAACCAAAAAACTCACTTTCTATAAGTGTTGGAGAAATAGCTGCACAATTTACAGCAACAAAAGGCCCCTTATTTCTGGGGCTTCTATTATGAATACTTTGGCAAAATAGTTCTTTGCCTACTCCGGATTTCCCGCATATATGTATAGGAGCATTATAGCTGGAATATTTAACAGCTATTTCAATGCATTCTTTCATTTTACTGCTGGTATATATAATATCTGAAAAATTGTACTTTGCAGTAAATCCTTTATCATACAGGCTTCTTCTGATCTTTTGCTCTATATTTTGAAGTTCTGTGATTTTCTGAAAAGTCGCCACAGCACCTATTATTTCTCCATCAACAATTATTGGAATACGGTTAGCTGAAATTTTAAAATCCTTAACATTCTGAATTTCACCTATTTGCTTATCTCCCGTTTTTAAGGCATAAGGAAGCATGGAATCAGACAAAACTTCATGGATTTTTCTATTGATGACTTTATTATGTGGTATTTCAAATATTTCCTCTGCAGTTTTATTATAAATAGTAATATTTTCATTTGCATCTATAGCTATAATTCCATCATGAACAAAGTCCGTCATTGTAGTAATAAGCTGAGCTCTGTTTTGTTCTTCCTTTGCTGCTTTGTTAATTCTTCTGGCTTCCTGTATTGCAGTAAGAATTGATTCCTTCTGAGAATTAATAAGAATCCCTTTACACTTCAGCCCTTTTACTATACGTGTCACATTGGAATCTCCGATATAAGTTTTAATGCCATTATTTTTATATTTTTCTATTATGGTATAAATATCCTGTTCCTTTTTTAATTCAATTTTTTTCACTTCATTTGGAATGAATTTTTTAACAATATCAAAGCCATTTACTACATTAGTATATCCTACAAGACCTACAACTTCATTAGGATTGTGAAGTTTATCAAAGCTTTCAATTATATCGTAGGCACTTGCTTTAATTTCAACTACCGGAATACTGAGTGCTTCATGAAGTAATTTATATGTACCTCCCCGGGTTACTATTATCTTTACACCGCTTTTTTCAAGTTTAAGTGCTTTATTCAGTCCATCACTCATGGTCCCTAAAACTACTTCTACGTTACTATATTTACGTTCCCTGATTAACTCTGTGGCCTTATCATAAATATCAATTATAGGGGCCAGCACTACTATATCCTTCATTAATCTTATTTCCTCTCTGCTATAAATATTAACTCAGCCTTTATAAAAGTCCTATTAAATAATTATAAATAAAATCAGCTGAAAAATTTTTATAAATAAATTTGAATTCTATTTATAAGTTTATCTCTGTATTCTAACATATTCAAGTATCAGGTTATATCTGCAAACTCCTGCTCAGCATCTGCCAGGCGAATTTTAGATATCGGTAATTTATACTTCGTATTTAATGAAATTGCATAAAACCATTAAACCTGCCATTCCTTTTTCCATAATTCGCGGTTCATAATAGTAACAAATCCTATTGCAGAATAAAATTCCCCGCTGCCGCCAAAACAATATTTAGCTCCAAGTGCTTTTGTCTTCTTCATAGCTTCAGTAAGTGCAATTGTTGCCAGTCCCATATGGCGGTATTTTGGTACAGCAGCCAATGGTTCAAGATAGGCGTATTTATTTTGCTCGTCAAACCACATACCAAGCATACAAGCATATTCACCGTCAGGTGCAGCTATAATAGTCATAAGGGACATATCTGCACGAGGAGCAAGGCACATTTGTATGCAGCCATCTACATCATCATCAGGTGTATCACCATGATCAAAACCTTTCCAAAAACAATCGTGCATTTTTTTGTAATCCACTCCAATTCCATTCATTATTGTAAATCCTGATGGCAGCTTTCTATCAATAAAAGGTTTATCATAATTGAAAATTTTCACAGGAAAGCTGTCTTCAATTTCATATCCATTTAGTTTCAACAGTTCCTGTTTATCTTTTTCCTTATCTGTAATCCATACTTTGAGGGTTTTCTTTCCGTCTTTTGTTTCAGATAATTCTTCCTCCGCCCATTCAAGTAATTTCGGTAATAAAAAGCTGTATTCAGGATTTGTCACTAAATGGCAATTACTTAAACTAAATTCATAACAGACAATGCCAACAATGTTATTATTATCTTCCCATAATCCTATGCGATGTGCTTTAAATAAATTAAAATATGGAGTAGAATGGTCATACTCAAAATATTGCGGTAACAAATAACTGTTAAGTGTTTCAAGACTGTATATATCAGTTAAAAAACGGTGTACCCTTTCAAAATCCGATAATAGTTTATACCTGCGGTTTGTAATGTTCATAAAATTATTTCCTTTCAAATTAAGAACTCAATTCCTGAATATTTTCTAATTTTACCTTCAAAATAATACCCATTCTACTAAATTAATCTTGTGCTAACCCCCTGCTGTTTGCTCATCTAATTGAAACAAACTACCGTTTGCACCTGATATTTATCAATTTTTTTCCAAATATAAAATTAATTTAAAAATTTATAAATATCATCTAAGATATTAAAATCAAATATTGATTCTCCAATTTCATTTACCTTATCTATTGGCAAACTCATAATCTTACTTTTTAGATCTTCGGGTAAATTGCCAAATCTTTTTACTAAAAGTTTAATAAGAAGCTCGTTGCTCTTTTTAGCTCCTTGTTCCATACCGATTTTTTTACCCTTTTCCATGCCCTTTTCAATGCCTTTTTCAATACCTTTTTCCTCAACCTTAGGATCATAAAAACTTTTTACCATATTTACTATCTCCTCTTCTATATTTCCAAATTTACCATATATCT
>JAJBWD010000298.1:0-3282 GCA_032907345.1 Bacillota bacterium
CAGGGTAGTGAAGGATTTAAACGGTTTATCTGCAGAAGATTTCATGGATAAAATTCAAAGGGCCTTTATTCTTACGGCCTGCCAGGATAAATCTCCATATAAGCCGGAAGAGAAGCACACATTCGGAATGTTTCTTCAGGGTAAATGGTTTAAACTGAAAGCAAAACCAGGAACCTACGATGAAAATGATGAGGTAAATTCTCTTGATGTTTCAATTCTTCAGAATAATTTATTAGCACCAATTTTGGGTATAGGGGATCCAAGACTGGATAAGAGAATAGATTTTATTGGGGGAATCAGAGGCTTAGACGAATTGGAAAAAAGAACAAGGGAGGATATGACGGTAGCCTTTTCCATGTATCCAACCAGCATCGACGATTTAATGAGGATAGCTGATGCGAAAAAGGTTATGCCGCCAAAATCCACTTGGTTTGAGCCGAAATTAAGGAGCGGACTTTTCATTCACAAGTTAATTTAATTTAGAAAGAGATAACTGATTTCAGCTATCTCTTTTACTTTATAATATGTTCAGCATATTTTCTATTATATGTATGGAATTATCTATTGCTATGGGAACAAACTTTTGATAGTCCATATGAGCTCCTGTATTTGCATTATCGGATATGGAGCGGATAACTACAAAAGGGACTGAGTTTAAATAGCATACCTGGGCAATACTACCGCCTTCCATTTCGCAGGCTGCTGCATCGAACTCTGCTTTTAACCATCTTATTTTTTCAGTATCAGCTATGAACTGATCTCCGGATACAATTCTTCCGGTAAAGGTTTTGTGGCTTTCAATATTGCTGCAGGCTTTTAGAGCTGCATCTATCAGCTTTTTATCACATTTAAAATCGAAGGTACTAAGTCTTGGAACCTGGCCTATTTTGTCACCAAAAACTGAGGTGTCTATATCATGCTGAACCAGGTTTTCACCAATTACCACATCTCCGGGAAGGATGTCTTCTCCTATACCTCCCGCCACACCTACATTAATTATATTATTTACATTAAAATCGTCTATTAAAATCTGTGTACAAACAGCTGCATTTACCTTTCCAATACCTGCGGTTACAACTACCACATTTTTACCCCAAAGGCTTCCTGAAAAGAATTCCATTTTAGCCTTTAACTCTCTTCTATCTATAGTCATCTTATCTTTTAGGATTCTGACCTCTTCATCCATAGCACCTATTATTCCAATTTTCATAATTACCTCCAGCTTTTAATCTAATATTTATAACATATATAAACAGCAGTCACTTGTCAATAGCATCACGCTGGGAATGATTTGTTTTCTTTATCTTCTGAAGTATTAACACAAGCTTCACCATGGTAAGTGAATTTAACTCCAACAAGATATATTAATAATCCAATAATTAAGAAGTAGCTGATGATATATAACGGATTTTTCATAAAGGCCGGAGCTAAATTATAAAGTTCCAGCGTACCAAAAAACATAAAAATGAGTCCTGCAGCCCATTTAATATATTTTTCCGGGATATGCCTGCACATCCAGGCACCGCCGATAATACCTATACCGTCTGCAATCATCATGCCGGTGGTGGTACCCATAAGAACAAATAGAGGCTGGTGGTAATCTGCAGAGATTGCAATGGTCATAAGCTGTGTCTTATCGCCCATTTCTGCTATGAAAAATGCAATTGCAACAGTAACTATCGGACCAAATTTGCTTTTCTTTTTATCATCTTCATCAATCTTGTCCCCTCTTAATGTCCAAAGTCCAAACAATAAGAAGGAAATTCCTGCAATAATTTTTATAGTATCCATTGGAATTAAGGAACTTAAATAGTTTCCAACTGCTACTGCTAAAGCATGGTTAAATACTGTAGCGATGAATACCCCTATTAATACTTGTTTTGCTTTGTACTTACCTGCCATAGCCATAGCAAGAAGCTGTGTTTTGTCACCCATTTCTGCTACAACTACAAATAGCAGCGCTTTAATAAATGCTGTCATTAAATAACCTCCTAAAATATTTTTATACAAAAAAAGACTTCCAGCACAACAATAAATATTGTGCTAAAAGTCTCACTTGACTGAATCAGCCAGGATAAAGCCAGGCCCTAAGGCCAGTATGTTGACTTTATCACCTATTAACAGGCAGCTACTCCCTTTTAACAATAAAATTATTTTACTATGAAATTAGGAAATAAACAATATAAATTTTCAACTGTAAGATTCCAGAATATTTATATAATGATTTGCTTCTCTTAGTACATGGTCTGCCAGTAGAGGAATAATCATTGATTTAATTTTACAGTCTAAGATTCCCTCAGTTCCCTGCTCCTTAAAATCTCTCAGCTTTTTAGCTGAATCTAAAGTATTAGATGTAAGACCGGATGGAGCCAGTTCGGCCTTATTTAAAGCTGCAGCTTTTTTCCTTAGGTTTTCAAATTCTTTCCCAAAATTATCAGCAATATTAAATAGTTCTGTTTCTTCAGGATCTAACAGCCCTCTGATAAAGAAAGAGTGCTCAGACATTATTTCGTTCCAGAAGGCTTCTTCTTCAATTAAGTCTTCTTTCCTATTAATTTCCATACCCTTTTGTAATTTTAATAATGATTTTGAAAAATGTTCTGCTTCTCTTATTATGTGATTAATCAGGGATGGGTAAACAGCAGCATACAATCTGCAGGCTAATACTTCATTTTTTAGTTTAGTTTTAAACTGGATAATCTTATGAACAGCAGCAAGTGAACGCTGGTTTAACATATAAACGGGTCCTGCCAGTTTTGAAATATCTTTATTGCCTGTACCCGGCTTTAATGAATTTTCTAAAAATGTTATCCTTGAGTCTATCATTATGCCAGATAGAAACTGCGTTTTTTTCTCTGCATGGAGAGTGTGTCTCGTAACAATTTCATTTGCCTGAAGTAAATTGGAATCAATAACTCCGTCTGATAGGTAAACTGCCTGGGAGAGCAGCATTGTAAATATATTTTTAAAGGCTTCTGCCTGATTTATAAGGCTTCTGTTTTTTGATGGTAATGCTGCTTCTAAAAATATTGAATGTTCCTTCATTATCCTAAGAAAAAATAGATTTAAATCCAGAGATTCTCTGACAAAACTTTGCTTTGACATCATTTTTAACACCTGAAATTACTCATTATATCATTTATAGTATATGTACTCTGATAGGTTTGGTGAGAAAACTTATTTAAATACTTAACAAAATATTAAATAGGCGGGGTAAATACTCCATCTTATTTTTTATGATATTATATTAAAGAGGTGATGCAGATGGGGGACAAATTTTCC
>JAJBWD010000299.1:0-2586 GCA_032907345.1 Bacillota bacterium
GGATAGGAATGTCCGCTTTGAAAATTAACTATAGTCGGTTTATTTAAAGATAGTATCTTATCTTCTATTACTTGTTCCAATGTAAGACTTTTTTCGTAGTGAGGAAGGGAGCAGTTTGTAAATTGGCCTATTACAAATCCTGCAGCATCTAAAAGTTTTCCTGAAAGCTCTAAGGAAGTAAGCATCCTGTCTATTCTATATGGTTCTTCCCCGACATCTTCCATAAATATTATATTATCCTTAAAATCAATATCATAAGGGGTTCCCATAAGGCTTACAATAAGAGCTAAGTTCCCGCCTAAAAGCCTTCCCTTTGTCTCGCCAGGATTGCTCTTAATTTTAAGCCCCTCACCAAAACTATTGTCAACATTATTTATAACATAGGGCTTGGTCCCACAAACTAAAGATTCTCTGAAGGAGCTAAGCGATACAGAATCAAAGTCAGAATTAAGCATGGGACCGTGAAAGGTAATAAGACCCGTTTTTTCATATATGACATTTAAAAGGGAGGTAATATCGCTGAAGCCAACGAATATCTTAGGATTCTTCTTGATTAAACCAAAATCTATAAAGGGAAGGATCCTGTTTACCCCATAGCCTCCCCGGATGCAGAGTATCATGTCCACATCTTTGTTTTTAAACATATTATTAAAGTCAGAGGCCCGGTCTATGTCCCTTCCCGCCAGGTAACCATACTTATCATATATATGGTCTCCTTCTAAAACATTGTATCCTAAATCTTTTAAAAAGCTTATCCCTTTTTCTATTTCGTCTTTTTCCAAAGGACTGGCGGGTGATATTATACCAATTGTACACCCGGTTTTCAAATTTTTCCCTTTCAATTATAACATATCCTTTTTATTAAATATAAAAACAGCTATAAGTGAGGCAGCGATAGAAATTCCAAGTATTATAGGAAATGCATGGGGACTGTTTTCAAATGGAAGATCCTTAACATTCATGCCGTATAAGCTGTATATCAGTGTTGGAATAGAAAGAACTATGGTAACTGAAGCCAAAAATTTCATTACGATGTTCAGGTTGTTTGAAATAATGGAAGCATAAGCATCCATGGTTCCGCTTAGTATGTTGCTGTAAATATTAGCCATTTCTATGGCCTGTTTATTTTCTATTATGACATCCTCTAAAACATCCTTATCATCAGGGTACTTCTGAAGTAAATCAATTTTCAGCATTTTTTCAAGAGTTATTTCATTTGACTTTAATGAGGTAGAAAAATATACAAGGGATTTCTCCAGGGACAAAAGCTGGATTACTTCTTTGTTCTTCATTGATATCTGAAGTTTTTTCTGGATCATCAGGCTCTTTTTATCTATCTGTCTCAGATATACCAGATAGTAAATAGCTATTCTGTATAGTATCTGAAGAGTAAACCTGGACTTTTTAAACGTAAAGAAAGTCTTTATCTTTCCATCAATGAAGTCAGTTAACACCTTGCTGTTTTTCAGGCACACAGATATAAGCATAGTATCAGTATGTACTATGGCTAAGGGGTATGTATCATAGGTGAGTGAGTTGTCCTCCATTTCTGTAAAGGGAATATCTACAATGAATAGACTGGTACTTCCTTCATAGTCTATACGGGAAGTTTCTTCCTCGTCCAGGGCAGACTGCAAAAATTCTATTGGAGCACCTGTTTTTTTAGAAAGAAGTAACAGCTCCTGCTCCGTAGGGGATACCACGTTAATCCAGCAGCCTTCCTCAGGTGCATCTATTTTTATTAACTGGGGATTTGCATCTCCGCCTGCGGTTTTATATATAGAAATCATATAATCACTCCTAAATTCAATATATATTAATTATATATTAATAAAAAACTATGTCTATATACAATTGAAAATTAGGAGTTTTTGCCCCTTTCCAAATATGCTTCCTCTACAAGAGATGGTGTGGTCATCATGTCGATAAAGGTAAGCCCTATTGCGGTGCCTGCCTTAAAAGCTTCTGCCTTTGCTTTATCAGATTGAGTTAATTCTGAGAACATCTCTGAGGGATATATTACATCCTTATCGCATATAACTCCTATGATAGGACGTATGATAGGAGTAAAGTCATTTCCCTCGCAGCATATTGAGTCGGTTTTTTCTATGTCTATAATGCCTGCTTCCTTAAGGTTATGGAAAAATATTCTGTTTAAAGTACAGTTATCACCGTTAACACCTTCATATGTTTTTATATTTATGCTGGGAGCTATGATAAAAGAATAGTTTTCAATGCTTCCTAATAATTTATCTAGGTATATACTGTCAAAATTTAAAAGTATATCGATATCAATGGATTTTTTCAAGCTGGCTAAAGCAATGGCAGTAAATAGTGAAACTGAGGAAATCAGGTTATTGCCGTGAATTCCGTCCTCGTAGAAGTTACAGACCAGGAGACCCTCCTTTTTTAAATCCATGGAGGAGGCTAAGGTTATAGAAGTCCCATCTTTATTTACTTCTTTTAAAGTAAAATGATTTTCCTTTAAAACATTACATACAGCGGAAAATATTTCCTTTCTTTCTCCTTTGCTTTTTAAGATGAAATCTGAAAGCTTAGATATGTCATCTTTTTTAGTGGAAAGAA
>JAJBWD010000300.1:0-3567 GCA_032907345.1 Bacillota bacterium
TCAGAACATTATTAATTATAAAGGGCATGGGAACATTTATGGAAAGTCCGATAAAAAAATTCAGAACTATAAAAACTCCAAAGGAGCTTAAAATATATTTTTTATCCTTTATATAATCAATTCCGCCTTTTATATCTTTTATAAAATCAACCTTTTCTTTTTCTATCTTCTCACTGCTGACGTTAAATTTAAAATCTATAAACATTTCAAGAAATCCGGATATTATAAAAGAAAACCCATTTACTATAATAAATAATCTTATATCTAAAAAAGCAAAAACTATTCCTCCTGCCATAGGTCCTAAAATTGATGATGAGGATTCTAAAATTTTATTTATGGAATTCAGGGATAGAAGTCTTTTTTCAGATACCAGGTTTGGCTTGGCAGCTTCAACACTTATCGCATAAATTGAAGTTAAAACATTTAATAGGAAAGTGCTGGCATAAATCATTGGTACATTTAAACGAAATCTAATAGTTATCAGATATAATCCTAATAATATAATTCCATTCAGCATATCCATAATCACTGAAATCAGTTTTTTGTCTATTCTGTCAGCCAGTACTCCTGCAAATGGAATTACAATTATTGTTGATATTATGCTCAGTGCCAGGTTTAAGGCAAAGCTTAATCCGGATCCCGTGATTTTCAGCACATATAACCCAACGGCAAAGCTGTATACAGCTGTTCCTAACTGGGACGTAAAATTAGCTGTTAAAAACAAAAGAAAATTTACTGCTTCTCTATTATTAAAAGACCTGATTGAATATTTTTCTGATAATAACATATCAACATTCCCTTCATAAAATCTTTATTTGATTTCATTGTAAGCCATGGTGTTTAGCCAACATCAATATGTTATTTCTATTACTTTTTCATGAAAAACAGCAAAAGATAGTGTTAACACTACCTTTTTGCAAAAACCAGATATGAATATACTTTTTCACCGTCTTTAAAATAATCCTCGTATTTGCCCCCTGCTTCTAAAAGTCCAGACATACTTTCATCCAATATTTTATATTTAAGCTTTACAATATTTTTTTTAATATTTACCTGTGTAAAATTTTTTCTGTACCGGCCTTCTATCAGGCTATCAAAAGCAAAATTTTTAAATAAAATATAAGTACCGGCCAAATAAGCGTTCTCCTTCACATAATTATCTGTTTTGCTCAATAAAAAGTCTTCATTCTCAAAGCTGTAATTGCTTGTACCGGAAATATCCAGCAGCAAGTCCACAGATTTATCCTTTATGGGAATCTGAAGGAAGTCTGAACAGATAAATATTATATTTTTTCTGCACCCTGCAGTCTCTAATATATTTTTTAAAAACCTATGCCTGTTTATATCAAAATCTACAGCAATATACACGGAATCATCGGGAAGCTTATCATAAATATTTCTAAGAAAGAACCCTATGCCGGAACCTAATTCAAGAAGCACCTTGTTTTCAAGGTCAATGGAATCAATTTTTCTATGCATCCATTCCATTCCCTTATTTAAGTTGTCCAAATAATTGATGTCCGTTGAGTTTATATAATCTAGGATATAGTTAAAATCAAACTTAATGTCCTCATTTATTGTTTCACTTCCAGCTTTTAAGATTCCCTCTTCAATTATGTATTCTTCTCCGCAGCCACAGGATAACTTTCCGTTTATTATCTGATTGTTTTCTATATTTCCCTCTTTAAGCTGTAAGTCCTTCCCGCATTTTAAGCATTTAAAAAGATTAAGCGACTTGATGCTTATTCCTATAACCGATTTATTTTTATTTTCACCGGCAGATAATTTACTTAATTTTATTTTAAGATTTCCCTTCATTTTTTCAAGTTCATTAATCTGGCTTTCTATCTGCTTATCCTTATTTATGAATATATCCCTGAAGCATTGATTTTCCTCATATTCAGTAAGCTTTGCCAGTCTCTTAAACATAAAAACTGATTTAATTTCATTTAATGAAAAGCCCATTCCCTTAAGTGAAATTATATCCTCCAGGTCCTTGCTGCACCTTTCGTCAAAGTTATATTGTCCCCCCTGCTTTTCAGGTATTAGAAGTCCCATGTCCATATAATAGCGTACTGCATCTATTGTTAATTTATTTGATTCAGCAAATTTACCAATTTTCAACTTATCACCTCAAAAAAATAAAAAAATTGTACAAATTCTTGAAATAATTATAGCATATATTAGGTATTTTAATTTGAATGCTTTACCATTTTTATGCTAAAATCGAAGTATTAAACTACTAAGGAGACAAGGAGACCTATATGTACAAGCTAATTGCCTGTGATTTAGATGAAACATTATTAAATGATAATCATGAAGTCTGTGAAAAAAATATTATTGCTATAAAAAAGGCATCAAATTTAGGTATTAAATTTGTACCGGCTACAGGACGAGGTTACAGAGCTATTGAAAATATATTAAAAACATTAGATTTATATAATAAAAAGGATGAATATGTAATATCCTTTAATGGATGTTCCTTAGTTGAATGTGAAAATTATAAAACAATACTTTTTAATGGGCTTCCATTTTATAAGGCAGATGATTTGTTTAGGTTTGGTTTAACAAAGGATGTCTGTATACAAATCTACACAGAGGATACCGTTTATATGTATAATCTGAATACCGATGAAAAGAACCGTAATAATGATTTGAAAACACATTTTATAGAACTTAAAGAACCCTCCATAAAGTTCCTTAAAAGTACCCCAATAGCCAAGATGATTTTTCAAAATACTGATGTACCATATTTAATGAGTTTTGAAATGGAAATGAAAAAAATTACTGAGGGGGAAGTCAGTGTCAGCTATTCATCAAACAGATATATGGAGATGAATAAGTCAGGCGTCAATAAGGGACAGACTATGTTATCACTGGCTGCGCTTCTTGGAATAAAGAAAGAAGAAACCATAGCTGTAGGTGATAATTATAACGACTTATCCATGCTGAAGGCAGCTGGTCTTAGCGTCGCTGCGGGGAATGCAGTAGAAGGCGTAAAAGAATTATGCGGATATACCTGCAGCAATGATAATAATGAAGGAGTACTTTCAGAAGTTATTGAAAAATTTATCCTTTAAAATACATATATTTTAGGAGAATAAAAATGAGTTATATTGATTTGCATATTCACTCCTCTTATAGTGACGATGGGGAATTTGATCCCCAAAAATTGGCGGACTTATGCTTAGCCAGGAATATTAAATATTTTTCTATCGCAGATCATAACACGGTAAAGGGAATTTCTGAAGCAAGGGTATATTGTAAAAATAAAAACCTAGAAATAATTCCGGCAGTAGAACTGGATTGTACCCATCAGGGTGTAAATCTTCATGTATTGGGATATGGAATAGATTATCACAATAAAATATTTAATGAAATTGGAGAAAATATCATTCTTCAGGAGCAGAATGCCTCAAAAAAACGAATGAAATTGGTCCGGAAATCAGGTATAAATTTTTCTGATGAGTTTATTGCTGCATTCTCCAGAAACGGAGTAGTTACAGGTGAATTGATTGCTGAAGCTGCCATGAAATTTGATAAGGGCCATAAGAATCCCCTTCTTAA
>JAJBWD010000301.1:0-8735 GCA_032907345.1 Bacillota bacterium
AATAATTGGAAGGATTATTTCACTTATTCTGGCTAATACCTCCATTCCCTTAAGTAAAGTGTATACACTAACTGCCAGAAAAAGCAGGCAGATGATCCAGAGAGGGGAATTTGGCAGAGTTGTAAGTATTATCAGTTCTCCGAATTCACGGAGATTTCTTGAAACGCCCCTAAGCCATGCCAGCAGATATAAAAATGCGAGCGGCAGTCCAAGTGTCTTTCCAGATATGGATGTAATTAGATCTACAAAATCTTTATGAGGGAAGGATTTCTGAAGCTGAGTATATATCCATACAAAACCAAGTCCTATAAATAGCGCAATTAAAATAGCTAACCACGCATCCTGTTTTGCTTCTATGCCTAATGCAAAAAGTGTAGTGCTGCCTATTTCAAATATAAACATTAAAGTAAATAATTGATGTTTGCTGATATGTACCATAATAAACATCCTTCTCATATAATTTCTTATTTATTATATTTTTGGCTAATAATTATTTTATATGTAATAAAAATAAAATTTTATCCTATGCAGGAATGATTTTATCATTTTATTAGAGTAAATAAGTTTGACTATTCATAGGCTTTGATATAAAATTATCCGTAAAATATTAAAAAACGGAGATGTAGTCTATGAAACATATGGAATTAAAGCATGGTAAAAATGTTGTCAGCCTTGACTTACCGGAACAAAATATTCTAAATATAATAAAACCGAATAAATTTGAAAGCCTTGGCACAGAAGAAGAAATCATATTAAATGCACTGGAAAATCCAATTGGAAGCAAAAGATTAAAGGATCTGATTAAACCAGATGAAACGGTATGCATAGTAATATCTGATATTACAAGGGCATGGCAGAAAATGAACAGATATCTGCCATATATAGCAGAGGAACTTAAAGGAGCAGGGGTTAAAGATGAAAATATTATTTTCCTAAGTGCTACAGGAACTCATAGACGTCAGACAGATGAAGAGCAAAAGATCCTTTTAGGGGACAAGCTTTATGGAAAATATAAGATATACGACCACGTATCAACAGATAAAGAAAGCTTAAAGCATATAGGTACCACTTCCTATGGCAATGAAATATACATTAACAAAAAAGCATTAGAATGTGATCATGTAATAATAACAGGTTCAATAATATATCATTTTCTGGTTGGCTGGGGCGGCGGCAAAAAGTCCATACTGCCGGGAATAGCAGGATATGACAGCGTCATGAAAAACCATGGACTGTCTCTGTCAAAAGAGCTTGGTAAGGGAGCACTTCCCAGTATTAAATGCGGGAATATTGAAAATAATCCTGTCTATGATGATATGCTTCAGGCAGCTTTAATGGTAAATCCAACCTTCATGTTTAATGATATAATGAATTCCGATGGAAATATATGTGCTGCAGTTGCAGGAGATTTTGTAAAAGCTCATGAAAAAGGGTGTTCTATAGTAGATGAAAAGGACGGCGTTTATATAAATGAAAAGGCAGATGTAGTTATAGCCTCCGCGGGCGGCTTCCCTAAGGACATAAATTTTTATCAGACAATAAAAACTGTTACAAATTCTGTGGAAGCATTAAAAGATGGAGGATCACTTATTATTCTGTCTGAATGCTCGGAGGGATTAGGCGGTGATCAGGATGTACAGGATATGATATTAAATTTTGACAATCAGCTTGACAGGGAAAAATCTCTGAGAGAAAGGTACAGCATATCAAAATATGTAGGCTATTACATGTGCGAAATGAGTGAAAGATTTAATTTTATCTTAGTATCAAGTGTAATTGATAAAAGTTTATTTGATAAAACAAAGGTGAAAGTAGTTGATACTTTAGAGGATGCATTAAAAATAGCATATAAGGATAACAATAGTCTTAAAGTAACAGTTATGCCTTATGCCGCTAACACTCTTCCAAAATTAAAAAGATAAAACAAGCTGCCTAAGGTTTTATCTCAGGCAGCTTTTACTATTTATCCTTTACTTTTGCAGCCACATATAAATTAACAAAGGAAAGAGCTGCTGCCAGGAAGAATATGTATTGCGGCCCCCATAAAGACCAGACAATTCCTCCTAAATAAGCACATATTATAGAAACCGAGTGGTCCAGGCTGAGGCCTAAGGATAGTGTAGGCATTATGTCTGAATTCTCAACAGCTATAGAGCGCATATATATTGTTCTTATCATTCCAAATTGGTTTGACATTTTATCAGATATGAAGAGCAAATAGGCCAGAAGTACTGGAAGGCCATAGGAAGTTAATTTACCTGATGCAAAGCCTGCACTAAGCAGCCCATATGCCAGGTATACTCCAATAAATGACAGCGCATCTGCATAAAGCATTTTTTTAATGCCAAACTTGTCCAGCCATTTTCCCACAGCAGGGATGAATAAAACTCCGATAAAGGATCCTATTATACTTAAAATTGCCAGTGTATCAGCCTTCTTATTTAATATCTCGATAAGGACCCAAGGACCGTAAACTAACATTATCTGTTTTTGTACTCCAAACATTACTACCAGAGTATAGTAATATTTATACTCTTTTCTAAAAACAAATCTTACCTTTTTACTGGTTCTTGGCTGTTTTTCTAAAGACTTTTCCAAAATAAAAAATAATATAAGAGCAATAAGTGAAATTAATGCTGATATTATAAATATCCATTTTGTTTTACTTGTAAAGCTGAAGAAGCCTGTCCTAAATCCAATAAAAACAAGTATTCCTGAAAGCATGGTAAAGGCTGTAGAAACTCCTTTGTACTGTCCCATTCTTTTACCTATATTATTATCTTTAATAAGAGACATTCCTATGCTGTCCTGAAGAGGCATAAACATATGCATTCCAGCAGAATTAATAAAAATGAATATAAGCATAACTGCAAAGGGAGGGGTAAAGATTCCAAGAGTCAATACTCCGATTATACTTAAAAGCTGAGCTATCATTGAGATGCGGATATCAGTAAAGGAAGAAAGAGCTGCAACAATAAATAGAACAAGTACTCCCGGAAGCTCTCTGGGAAATTCAATGAGTCCTCTCTGGTAGGCAGTTACATTATAAGCATCTTTAAAGTAATTGGAGATAACATCATTGCTGAGTCCCAATGCAAAAGATATAAGTGCTATGATGATAAAAAATATGAACATTGATTTGTTTTTATTTTTAAACATAAGATAGTCCTCTCTTTTACTTAGTTATATAAGCCTATAATATCACATTTACCATTTAATAATCATCATTTATCTGATAATCTCCAATTTAGGTGAAGAAGATATAAAATCTGCAAGCTCCAGGTTTATTGGAGTAAAAACGTAATTAATGGGAAATATATTTAGAGAGGTGATGTTATGGAAAGCATTATGGATAGAATAGGGTATAATAATCTGCTTTCTTTAGCTATTGGAGCAGCTGCAATAATATGCTGCAGTTTAATTTTCTATAATTTCCAGAAGCACTTATTTAAAAAATACAAGGGCATAAAAACTAAGCAGTAATTCAGATAAAGCAGAGTTTTTTCTTGATATATAGAAATTAAGGGCAGTAACTTGTTACTACCCTCTTTTTCTAGTAATTAAAGCTGCAAAGAATAAAAGCATCTCTAATCCTGTTTCAACATAAATTTCCATTATAGGTAATGTATAAAAAACAAAATTTGTTAACTCCACACTATTATTGGGGGATGTAAGAGCAATAGCAAATGATATAAGAGTGGATGGAATTACAAGAGGTTTATAAGTTTTCAGCTTTAGTATCTGTGACAACCCTAAGCTGAATGCCCAAATTAAAACTGCTGAAGTTACAATTGTTGCTCCTATGGCTATCATCATCCAGATAGCTTCAATTCTTTGAAAAAACCCACCTATATGTATATACCTTGCCAGTTCAAGGCTCGTAGTTATCATATTTTGTGCCTGAGGAAGCCCAAATACACCTATGGCACCCATTACTATCATAATAGTTACAGAAACACCTAAAGATACAGCAGTAAATTTAGCAATAAATGCATTTTCAATTTTATTACATATTGGCTGAAACATTCCCATTATAATACATATACCAATAAATGATAAAATTACAGGGGTACCAGATATTGCCGGATAGAAGCCTGACTCCAGCTGTGGCTTAAGATAGTCTATCTTTACCTCAGGTAAAAGAAATAAAAATAAGACAATGGGACTGATTAAATATATGGGACCTAAAATTTCACATACCCTTCCAATTGCTTCCACACCCTTTAATGCTCCATAGCCAATTACTATAAAAGCAGAAATTAATATTATTTCTATAGGAATATCCGGGAAAAATGCTTTTTTTAGTACAAGACTAAGACCTTTCTGCAGGGCACCGGATATAAATAAAAACAAAGCAATAAACTGAAAGCCCACAATACTGCCAGCTGCTTTCCCAAGAATAGTTATGCTGTACTGAACCATATTCTGCCCAGGAAAACGTACACCCATATAAGCATAGACTATAGCTAAAAGCACATCAAGAAACCAGGCAAATAATAAGGATAGCCAGGCATCTCTGCCCGCCTGAAGAATTAACAGTCTGGGAACGTGCAAAGTTGCATGGGCAGTAATTATGCAGAAAAGCAGCCAGATGAATTGATTTGTGCTGATAACTTCCTTTTCCTTCAAAGTATATTACCTCCATGCATCATAATTTTTTTAAATACATTTTCCCAATTGGCTCTAATAATTTTTCAATAATTTCTGGCAGCGTTATTATGTCAAATTGCTTACTTATTTGAATAAAAACTGATAAAAACAGCAAAATGCAGACTGCTGTGAATTCTTTGCGCATACCCTTTTTTGATAACGTTAACCATTCAACTAAACATATAAATACAGCCGGAATTATTACAATCATTAATCCACACCTCTTCTATTATCGGATTATTGTTTATCTTTGATTATTCCTGTACTAGTGATTTTAACATCGAAATTAACTTCATAATCTGCATTCGGGTATATTGAATCCCAATTGTTTTTAATGCTGAACCAGAACTTCGGGTTATTATTATATATTTTTTCTGAAAACCCCAAAAAATCCACATTTAAAGTCTTTTGTGATTTATAAATTAAGGAGTCCAGCTTTTCTTTAAGAGCCTGTTCAGTATTTCCTTCAATTTTTTTTATGGTTTCCGGATCTAAGTACATATTACCAATTTCCCTGATAGTCCCATATCCTGAACAGTTTATTTCAAATTTAATCCGGCCGTTTTTAACATTGGGTATTATTTTAACAGATTTCTTAATAACATCTACTGACATATTTTTGTTGTTTTTTTCATTTTCTAAAGGATATACAACCATGTGCCCTGCTCTGTTGCCTGACAGCCACATAAGGGTTTTGGTATCTCCTACAGATAATATGCCTGCCAGTTTATTTTTTTTAAAAATAGCCATTTTATTAATTTTAATTGTACCAGAAGAGCTGCCCTTGGATTTATCAATAGAGGCAACAGGAATATAGCTGGACATTGATACTCTGTTAGCTCTTGCAGCGTAATAATTAAGGTCAACTGGTACTATAGTATTATTTTTTTCTAACTGCAGCATCAGATTATTCAAACCAATAGAAGTTATATCTTCATTAGGTGAACTGCTTTCTATGATCTCTTTAGCGCTGTCCTCTGCAACCAGCAGCCAGTTGCTGCTGCGAAACTCACGGCCTCTGAACAAATAATCTAAAACATCAGAAATTCCGGATTCACATAATTCTTTTGAAAGGATAACTATTCCATTGTGGGAAAAATCTGTTTTGGCAGGACTTATCTCTGCTAAATTTTCAATTGCCTCATATAATGATTTGCCCTTACTTTCTTCATAAACAGAACCGCCGGGTTTTCCTGAACTCTCTTCGCTTTCATCAGCAGTTTTAGTATTAACAACTTCCAATGTTATGGATATGGGCTCATCACCAGGTAATTTGTCAATGGCCGTACCCATTACAGCAGAAGGTAATATACTGATTTCTCTTTTGCAGCTGCAAAACAAAGCAGAAAAAATAAAAACAATGATGTTAAAAAATATAATTTTACTTTTAATCTTTTTTTTCATAATTTAGCTTTCCTTCCTGTGCAGCGATTTGGGCTTTAGGAAATGTTTCTGCCGCCTTTTGTTACTGGTACTGCTGAAACCAGGTCTATCATCCATAGCCCACCAGGGGAACCTGGTTATAAAATCCTTAAGCTCCCTTAATTTTAATGGAGCTACAGGAGAAAGATAATATGTTCCAAAAGATTTTAGTGACACTAAGTGAAACATAGTTATAAGCAAGCCAATCATGATCCCATATAATCCCAACAAAGCTCCCAGCAGTAAAATAGCAAACCTCAGAATACGGAATGCGTAACCCATATCATAGGAGGGAACACCAAAGGAAGATACTGCAGTTACAGCAATAATAACAACCGTAATTGGAGATACCAGACCTGCTCTTACAGCTGCGTCACCAATAACAAGCACACCTACGATACCAACAGTCTGGTTGGCGGGACCCGGAAGACGAATACCTGCTTCTCTAAGGGCTTCAAAGGTTACATCCATAATAAGTGCTTCAACAAAAATGGGAAAGGGAACCTGATGAGAAGCCCTGAGAATTGTAATTGCCAAACGTGTGGGAATCATTTCGCTATGATATGATATGGCTGCGACATAAAGACCGGGCAGCAGCAGTGCAGCCATGGCGAAAATGTACCGAATTATCCTTATAGCTGCAGCTGCAGTAAATCTTTCGTAATAGTCATCACAGGACTGGAAAAACTGATTCATGGCAGCAGGAGCCATCAAAACAAAAGGGGTTCCATCAACCAGTATAGCAACCCTGCCTTCCAAAATTCCGGCTGCAATCTTATCAGGTCTTTCACTGTGCTGTATCAGGGGAAATACTGTATAAGGAGTATCTTCTATAAGCTCTTCCACATATCCGCTTTCTAATATGGAATCCACATCAATCCTTTCCAGTCTGCTTTTAACTTCATCTATGACATATTGGTCCGCAATTCCCTTAAGGTAGGTAATCTCAACTTTAGTCTGGGTTTCCCTGCCCAAAATAAATTCTTCAAACTTTAGCTCTGAAGACTTGATTTTTCTTCTGATAAGGGAAATGTTAGTAAATATATTTTCCGTAAATCCTTCTTTAGGGCCTCTGATAAGTTTTTCTATAGTAGGCTCTGATATATTTCTATCCTTAAAGTTTGTTGTTTTTAATTTAAGACCGTTAATTTCATCATTAACTAAAAGAACAGTGGTACCGTTAAGAACGGCATCAATTACATCCCCAATAGTTGATATACCTTCTAAATCAGCAAATCTTATAAAATATTTTTTTATAGATTCCATTACGCTTTTATCAGCAAGATCAGCTGCTGACTTTTGGCTGATATTTAAAAGAGAGGGCATTATTTCTTCATTGATTAACTTTATTTCTACCAGGTCACTTATAAAAATCAGGACAGCAGGACACTTAAATGAATCCAGCATAAATTCATGGAATATAACATCATTACAATTAAGAAATATGTTATGGAGTATATTTAAATTATCAGAAAGATTCTTTCTCAAAGGGATATTCTGCTGATTATTTGGCAAAATCTGAGTATAAATTGGTTTTGAATTTGAAATATAATCAAAATGTGAAAGCATCTTCAAATCTAAATCACTCCTCCCTAAAATATTTTAAACTTACCCTTATTTTTTGTATTATAAATTAAATTATTCTAAAGTTTGAAAATAATTATATAACGTAAAAAGGGAGCATTCAAAGAAATATCCTTTGAAATGTTCCCTCATTGTAAGCTGAATTAATACCAAGAAGGTATAACAAATAGTTGACATAAGCTTTGGGTCAAATGAATAAGGTATCTTGGTATAATTCATTTGGCTCTGATATACTTTATGCATTTTAAAGTATTTGTGTTCCATAGGGCGGGGTAAACGAATAAAACCAGCTATTCTTCCTTTATGATATTCATATCATTGTCATATTTTATTTTTAGATCTAAGCAAAGTCTTTCATTTAATGCAGTTAGCTTTTCCTGGTACTCTTTATAAGATTTACTTAGTATTTTTAAATTTGGAATAAAGATATCATAATAACCGCTGGTCTTAAAAAATTCTGCCATTGCTTTTTTGTATTTATTTAAAGGCTCCATTTTATCAAGCAGCTTATTTTCATCCTTTCTTTCCACATAGTCTGATATTTCTTTTTTAAATTTCTCCAGCTTTTCTTCATCAGCATTCAGCAGCTGGCTAAACTTTCTTCTTATTAAATTTTGAGAAGCTGATATGTCCGTCTCACTGATGGAATCATATAAAGAAGATACTTCCTTTGGAAATTTTATATCTTTTATATTATCTAAAAAGTTAACTATATTTCTCCAGGCATTTATCTTTTCCGGTGTATCTATGGGTTCATTTAAATAGACTGCAAAATGAAAGGATAAAAAGGCTCCAAGTCCGTTTGGAAACACTCTTCTCAGTTCATTTTTTATATACTCTCCCCTTAAATTTTCCTCTTCTGATATTTTGCTGCTGATATCATTTATCAAATCAGGGCTGAATTCTGATTCACAAAGCATTTTCAGATATTTTTCCTGCCTTTCTATTTTAAGCTGCTGCCGCTTTTTATCAATTAATATATCTGAGAGAATACTGTTTTTATTAGGGCTTGCTGTTATATTTTTAATGTCCTTTATAGAAATATCCAGTTTTCTGTATAGGAAAATTTCCTTTAAAAG
>JAJBWD010000302.1:0-3264 GCA_032907345.1 Bacillota bacterium
TATCTATCAGCAATTGGCATGTAACGCCATTACCATCAATGGTTTTTCCTGAAAATGTACCATCATATATCTTCGCGCAGCCGCAGGAAGGACTTTTTGCCTTTAATATGGCCAGCCTTATATTATTTTTTTTAGCCAGTTCCAAAGATAATCTGGCTCCTTTTAAAAATTTATCTGTTGAGTCAATTTCTTTATTTTTATCCATTACCCTGGCTTTTCCTGATAAAACATCTGCTCCATTTCCTCCTATGATTTCATGTGGAGGTCTTGGAATTTCCATATTTCCTAAGGTTTCCGGGCAGACTAATACTGCCTTTCCCTCATGGTATAACTTTTTAACCCAGTCTGTCTCATTATTTCCGCCGCTGTATTTACAGTTTATCCCGCAAAGACAGGCACTTGCTAATATCATAATATGTCACCTTACTTAAATATTGCAACAGTAACTCCAGTGCCTCCTTCTCCATATTCGCCCAATCTGAAGCTTTTAACGTGCTTATAGCCTCTTAGGAGTTCATTTATGGCATTTCTCAGGATGCCTGTTCCCTTTCCATGAATTATTGTAACCTGAGTAAGTCCTGCCATATATGCTTCGTCTAAATATTTGTCAACTCTATAGAGAGCTTCCTCTGCATCTAAGCCACGCAGGTCTATGGAGGAGGATATGCTGCTTAAATTAAGGTTTACCTCCCCTCTTTTGTGTGATTTTTTAGTTTCTGTTTTAATGTCCAGCTTAGCTAAATCAGATATATTGACGTTTATCTTCATTATCCCGGCCTGAACCTCCAGGTCTCCCTTATCATTTGGAAGGGACAGGGCTATTACCTTTTGGTTAAGAGAGGTTAATAAAAACTCTTCTCCTAATTTAATACTTTCCGGTTTTTTTCCTCTTACCCTGTTTTTCAAAGCTGATTTTTCATCGCTGTCATCTATTTTGTCCTTAAGCCTTTTTCTTTCCTCTTCTAATTTTTTTCGGCTGTCACTTGAAATTCCTGCTTTTTCAAGTTCTCTTATATTTTTGATTGAATTATCAGCCTCTGCTTTAGCTTCCTTAAGAATCAGTTTGGCTTGTCTTCTTGCCTCATTTAGCTCCTTGTCTCTTATATCCTGAAGCTGCATCCATCTATCTTCGTACTTTTTCTTGTAGTCTTTGGCATCTCTTTTAAGAGCTTCTATTTCTCTAAGCTCTTCCTCTGCCTTCTTTCTTTTTTCATGAAGTGAGGTTATTAAATCTTCAAATTCCAGGGAGTCCTTTGAGATTATTTTTCTTGATTCTTCAATTATATATTCAGGAAGTCCAAGCCTTTTTGATATTTCAAAGGCATTTGATTTTCCCGGAATACCAACCTCCAGCCTGTATGTAGGCCTTAGAGTTGCTACATCAAACTCAACAGCTGCATTTAAAACCCCCTCTGTTTTCAGGGCATATATCTTTAGCTCTGAGTAGTGGGTTGTAGCTATGGTTTTAGCTTTTCTCATTTTAAGCTCATTTATTATGGAAATGGCAAGGGCAGCTCCCTCTGTAGGGTCTGTTCCTGCTCCCAATTCATCAAATAAACAAAGAGATTTATTATCTGCTTTATCTATAATGTTAACAATATTGGTCATATGGGAAGAGAAGGTGGATAAGCTTTGCTCTATGCTCTGCTCGTCTCCGATGTCTGCATAAACTTCCTCTAAAAATGAAATACAGGTGCCGGAGCCTGCAGGAATCATAAGTCCTGATAGTCCCATGATATGAAGAAGACCTATGGTTTTTAATGATACTGTCTTTCCTCCTGTGTTTGGTCCTGTTATTATAACTGAGTTAATATCATTAGGGAAAGCTATGGAAATTGGGACAACCTTTCTTTCATCTATCAAGGGATGTCTTCCATCTATTATATTTATATATCCGTTATCTGAAACTTCCGGAATAACACCAAAAATTTCCGACCCGAACTTAGCCTTTGCAAATATAAAATCCAGCTCATTTATTACTGAATAGTTTAAACTTATCTTATCAAAGTTGTTGTATAAAGTTCTGGAAAGCTCTGCTAAAATTCTGTCTACCTCTGCCTTTTCAGCAATTTTAAGCTCCTTTATCTCATTATTTAATGATACAAGTACCATTGGCTCTATAAATATGGTGGCTCCGGATGATGACTGATCGTGAACCAGGCCCTCAACTTTACCTTTATGCTCAGCTCTAACCGGAATAACATACCTGTCTCCCCTCATGGTGTACAGGTTTTCCTGAAGGTAGGGGGCGAAAGTTCTTAATATTCCTGCTACTTTGTCCTTAATGGATGCATTTTTATCCTTTAGGCTTCTTCTTATGCTCCAAAGTTTTTCACTGGCCTTATCATAAATTTCATCTTCACCTATTATTATCCTGTATATATCATCTTCTATCCCTTTAAGGGGGGTAAGATTTATAGATATATCCTCTAATATGCTGTATGTGTGATCCTCAGTTTCTATGAATTTTTTAAGCTCCCTTGCTATAGTTAAGGTCCTTCCTATCTTTAAGATAGAGTCTCCCCTTAAAACCCCTCCTTTTTTTAAAAGAGATAAGGCGTCTTTTATATCATACAGCCCTGAAAATGGGGGTGAGCCCTTTTTAGATAATATGCTCTCTCCTTCTTCTGTCTCTTTAAGGTGCTCTGAAACATCATGAATATTATCATAGGGAGCCAGATTGTCAACTAACTCCAAAGCTCCTGCTCCGGATAGATATGTTTTAAGCTGCTCTTTTATTTTATCGAATTCTAATTTTTTTAAACTTCTGCTGTTCATCACAAAACTCCTCTTTTAAAATGTCCATAGGTCCAGGAACCTTCTGATTTTTTTCCATTTATAAATGATTCCAGGACTAACTTTGATTCATCATATCCTTCTTCAAGGAAATCTAATCTTAAAACACTGCTTTTTAATTTTATTAAATCATCTTTATACTCTAAAAGGTTTAAAATATGGGAATTATATATATTTGTCCTGCCAAATTTATCGATTACTACAGGGAACTCCTCTCCCTTTCTGTCTTTTAAAACATGAAGTTTTTTGTCATTTATTCCTAAAACACTTTTTATTAAATTATACTCTGATATCATAACCTCAGCTCTTCCATAGATAAGAGATGAATATGGATATTTAAGGTTTCCCAGTTCCTTCCTGTTTAATTCCAGGGAGGCCATAGGGGTAACACCCAGTGTATTTACAAAGGACAGGGAGGAGGAATTGGTTATATTCATTTTATAATCCCCATAAATCTTAAAATCTTCA
>JAJBWD010000303.1:0-9504 GCA_032907345.1 Bacillota bacterium
CGCTGCCTGCTCCTCCGGTTATTGTAACAAAATGTATATTAGGATCCATAAGAAGCTCGAAGGCCATCTTCTGCTCTCTGTTTATAGGGGTAAGTCCCCAGGCTGTTTCATTTACGTATTTCAGAGGTACAATCCTCTTTCCGTCAAATCTGGTCAAGAGCTCATGATTCATATCATCACTGCTGTGAAGATGGATAAATTCATTTGGATATAATTTCTCCTCCATATTATTGGGAACTTCAAGATCACCCCTTGCTGCCTTATCTATATCAGCTGAGGGTAAATACAGCTCTGTATAACCCTTATACAGTTCATCTGTTGTTATTTTATCATTTTTATAATCCTGAACACTGATCCCCAAGGCATCCCCTTTGATTGCCATGTATAAATCCTTAGTAACCAGGATTGTTGGGATACTTTCATCACTGTCTTGAATATTTTTAGTTATTGCCAGTATTTTAGTATCATTTTTTGATATATCCATACCGTCCGGCAGTTTAGAAGTATCCATGTGGTCTATCTCTATCCTTATTGTCCCCCCATTGGGAAGTTTAATACCATTATACAGGCTTCCCAGCTTTCTCACTTTATTTATCTCTCTTGCCGCGTTTCTGGCATGATAGCCTACAATGTCCTCTCTCTTCTTAATATTATCAAGTTCCTCGATGCATATTATTGGGATTATTATGTTGTTGTCCTCAAAATTTTTAATAAAATTAGGGTCATGAATCATAACATTGGTATCAATAATATAATTTTTTATCATAAAATCCCTCCTTATGTATAATATGAGGTATTAATATAATATTCTATTTTATCTTGATAAATTCCTTCAATAAATTAAGCCAAAATAAAAAGCCGAAGAAAGTCTTCAGCTTTTTGTTTTGGCTGCATTGGGGTAAGATAATATTTATTTTACAGGTGTAAGTTTTCCCCCTCCGGATAAGCTTACTGTCTTTCCATTTAACCAGCTGTTAGTACTGTTTGTTGAATCATAATATATGGTATTTCCATTGTCCTTTATATTTGAAAGACTTGTGTCAGCATCTGTTACAGATGTTAAATAAGATGTTCCTGTAACATTCCAGGTACTGTCCTTTGAAAGCTTCAGGGAAACTGACTTTGCTGTGTTTTCTTTATTAATTGTGCCTGTATATAAGGATTTATTTAAAACTATTGCTGCAGTACTTATCTTATCAACTGCCACATTACCGCTGAGGGTCTGAGAATTGGCAGTTAATGTTACATTACCGCCGTTTGATCCTGTCTGGCCCCATCTGGTTGTTGCCGCTGCTTTAATTAACGTGGCAGTTCCTGTAAGTTTTGTATTGTTTAAAGTTATTACTGCATCTGTATTTGTTATGAAGAATGTTGCTCCGGCTTTTGCTGTGAGTAGACCTCCTGTTATAGACAGATTACTTGTTCCTACTGCTGCATCACCTGATGTACTTTGATACATCATGACTCCATTATTTATTGTTCCAGTGGCCTGGCAGTTTTTAAGTGTTATTGAGTTTTTGCCTTCAATAACCATAGCCTCTGCTCCAAGGCCTGTAAGAACTGAATCAGAAACAGTTATCTTTCCTGTTGAATAAATGGCAGGTGAGTCAGTTCCAGAAGAAGTTGCTTTAGAATTTGTAACATTTATAGTTCCTTCACCTCTGTCTGTTGCCAGGGCAGCACAGTGAGCTCCTTTTGTACTTATTGTAACCTTGTTTGCATTTACAGTTCCTCCGAAGGTGGCATCCAGTCCTCTTGATGAATTTGCTGAAGTATTTAAAGTTACGTTATCTAGAATTACTGTGGATCCGCTGCCATAAGCAAAGGCTGCATTTGCCCCGTCTGCATCAGTTGTTATGCTGCTGTTGCTAAGTTTAACTGTACTTTTATTTAATGCCACAACTCCTGCATTAAGTCCATAAAAATTACTTTCGTCTTCAGAAGTAGTCTTTCCTGATTTGGTAATAGCTGAACCGGTAAGAGTTAAAGTTTTTCCGTCACTTATCCTGATTCCTGACTGGTTGCTGCTGGTGGCTGATATTTTTTGATCAGATGCTGTTCCGGATTTAGTATAAGCACCTGTTCCTGTTATTGTTGGAGATCCGGATCCTCCGCCTGTTCCTCCTGGAGCACTGCCGCCATTCATGTCTCCTACTATTTCCACTGAAGACAGTTTACCGCTGGTATAAGTAAGTTTCAGAATACTTCCAACTGTAATATCAGAAAGAGATGCTGAACTTCCGGCTGATGTATTTGAGCTGCTGCTCCCTGGAGCTGGCATGCTTTGTTTCTTAATTATGCTTGAATCTGATATTGTAATAGTTTTTGTCTCTTTTGTAAGGGTCAGCATATCTGGAGGTGTTCCCTGACTGGCTGAATTACTGCTGCCATTATTGCTTGGAGGTGCTGACTGGTTGCTGTTTGAGGAAGTCCCCTGGCTGCTTGAGCTGTTGCTTCCGCTATTGCTTGGAGGTGCCGGCGGATTACTGCTTGAGGAAGTTCCCTGATTACTGGAATTACTTCCACTGCTGCCTGGAGGGGTCCCCTGATTGCTGCTTTCCTGACCGCCCTTCCATGTACCTACAGTAATTGTTATATCTTTACCATTAACCTTTGTTACCTTTCCATATATAGTTGTTCCATTTGATGTTGACGTTGTACTTTTTTTGGAACAGGCAGCAAAGCTTATTATATTAATTACTGCAAGAGATAATATTGCTGCTCTTAACAATTTATTTTTTATCATTATAACATCTCCTTTTAAATTAGCTGATTGCTTAATGGATTTTATTTAAAGTTTAACTGATTCCTTTTAAATCATACAAAGTAACTGAGTTTCCTCCAAAATTCCCTCCAAATTGATTTTCATCTGATGAATTTGAAGATGAATTTCCTGACCATTCGCTGTCTGAAACTGCTTTCCCATTTTTAGTAATCCAATTGGTTATCTCGCTGTTTCCTCCTGCACCATTATCTCCGCTTACAATTGCATATCTTACAGCTCCATCTTTAACTAACTTTTTAAACTGAGCCAGTGTAAGAATATTATCAGAACCGCTGAAACCTCCCAATGTCATAACAGATTCTCCGTATTTTATTATTATTTCTGAAGCATAGCTGTTAGATGACTGAACTGCCACCAGGTATTTTTCATTTTTAACATTTTTCTTCAGGTATGCTACAAGCTTTTCTGTAGTATCATTCCCTGTATTATTTGTACCCATTCCTCCAATCATGCCCTTTGATCCATTATTTGATGAAGCAAGTTCTATTCCTGCGGAGGGGAATGTACCTGACATGGTATAAAACATGGTAGTTCCTGACCAGACTGCCGGTGCTGCTAATATCCCTATAAGACCCAGAGCTAAAATTTTCTTTTTTAGCTTTATATTATCTTTAAGCTTTAATAATATCAGTAAAACTGAAGATATTAAGCATAGGATTGTAGTAATTATCATTAAAATTTTTGTTATGTCTGATGTACTGTAATAATATGAAAGTATAAGAAGCTCAACTCCGCCATTTATTATTAATGCTGCCGGCAGAATATAAGATTTATTGCCCCCTTCCTTATACATTTCCCACATTGATATAATTCCTATTCCTGCCAATGCAGCGATAGGGGGGGCAAGCATGGTAAGGTAATATGGATGAAACAATCCTTTTGTAAAGCTAAAGTAAATAAATTCAGGAAGAAGCCACATAATCCACATTATCAGTCCCAGCTTTCTTTTATCACTGAAAGGAGGTTTTAATTTTTCTCTTATAGCTGATGCTATAAATCCAAATATAGATAAGGGGAAAAGCCAAATTATCTGATCTGACAGACTGTTATTTGAGAATAATCTAAAAATGCTGGCTGTTTCATTTCCTCCAAAGGTTCCTCCCATGCCGCCTCCATTTTGCTTTCCTTCAGGACCATTTCCCATTCTTCCCTGACCATCATTAGGTAATCCCTGGGGTCTTGACTGGTCTTGCCCGTTTCCACCTGGAGGTGTCTGCATGTTCTGTCCCTGAGGCGGTGATTGCATATTCTGACTCCCTGTTTGATTATCAGATGGTATTTCAGGCATCTGTCCCATATTCCCAGTTGAACTTGTAAGCCTTTCTAAACCATTATGTCCAAATATCAGCTCCATTTCAGTATTATTTGAGCTGCTTCCCACATATGGTCTATAAGATGCAGGAACCAGGTCTACTGCTGCAGCCCAGCATAGTGAAACTGATGCAAGTATAAGTGAGCCTGCAATAAGATTTATTATTCTCTTTTTTAATGAAATTCCTGAATACATAAGATAACTTATATATACAGCCGGTATAATCATGTAAGCCTGAAGCATTTTTATATTAAAGCCTACACCTACAAGTGCAAGGCTTATAAACAGATATTTCTTTTTTCCATTTTCAAAGGATTTTGTAAGAGCAAGGCAGGATAAAAGTAGTGCTAAAACCAGCAGGTTATCACAGGTGTTATTCCTGCTGACAGCTACAAAAACCGGTGTTAAAGCAAGAAATAACGCAGATATAAGTGCTGCCGAGGATCCAAAGGTTCTCTTAACAATCAGATAAATTATATAAACAGATATTACACCTGCCAAAGCCTCCGGAAGAAGTATGCTCCATCCGCTGAAGCCAAAAATTTTAGCCGATATTGCCTGAATCCAAAACCCCAGAGGTGGCTTATCAATAGTTACAAAGCCAGCAGGATCAAAGGAAACAAAAAAGAAGTTCTTTAAGCTCATAGTCATGCTCTTTACACCGGCTGCATAATACTGGTTTGCATATCCTTCTATCCCTAAGTTTACTATATTTAAAACAGCGGATAATATTAAAATCAGCATGAGAAATATTTTTTCTTTATTTAAATTTATTTTTTTCATAACTGCCTCCGTTAAAAATCCATAATTTATATATTAGAAAATTTGATATCTGAGCAATAAATGTAACAAATACCTTAGCTGCATATACATTAACATTGACTTTTTTTACAAGTAAATTCATAAAGAATAATGTTATTATCAAGGTTATTAAGTTTACTAAAATAAATTGTAACAGCTTATTTACTGCTTCCTTTCTGCAGCTCTTATCTTCAAAAGTCCATTTTTTATTTAAAATGAAGCTGTTCAGGATTCCAGTGCTATATCCAATAATCTGACTTATAATATATCCTGCTCCAAATGCTTCATGAAATATTGTAAACATTAAAAAATCTATTAATGTATTAAAAATTCCTACTATTGAAAACCGGGTTATTTTTTTTAATACTCCCAGATCAGTATAATCAGCTGCTCTTCCTGCCATCTTCATAGGCTTTGTTCTCCTTATAACATGTTGTATTATCTATTACATACATAGGTCTTCCCTTGCTTTCATCCAGTATTCTTCCTATGTACTGTCCCATTACAGCTAAGGCTTCGAATAGAATTCCAAACAGCATATTAATAACTGCAAGAATAAAGCCTAAGCTTAATATATTGGTTCCTTTAATAATGTCTTTAATAATGAGAACTACTATTGAGATAAAACCTGCTGAAAAGAGTAAGCCTCCCAAATATCCAATCAGTATAAGAGGTTTATAGGAAAAGGAGGTTATACCATCCATTGCCAGCTTCATCATCTTCTTAAAAGTATATTTTGTTTCGCCTGCAAATCTTTCTTTCCTTACAAACTCCACATAGGTTTGCTTAAAACCAAGCCAGCTTACAAGCCCTCTCACGTATCTGTTTCTTTCAGGAAGAGAATTTAGTGCATCACAAACCTTTCTGTCAAGAAGTCTGAAGTCTCCTGTATCCACTGGAATATCTGCAGCAGTAATACTTTTTAAAACTCTGTAAAATACCTTGGCAGTAAATTTTTTAAGCCAGGTTTCCCCTTCTCTTTCAGTTCTTTTTGCATATACTACCTGATAGCCTTCCTTCCATTTTTTTATCATTTCCAGCATAACCTCAGGAGGATCCTGGAGGTCTGCATCTATAACTATAACTGCCTCTCCTCTTGTATTATTCATTCCTGCAGTTATAGCTGCCTGATGACCAAAATTTCTTGAAAAATTGATAAGTTTTATTCTGGGATCATTCTGACATATGAATCTTGCCAAATGCTCCGTTTTATCTTTACTTCCATCATTTATAAATATAATTTCATAATTTTCATCAGTATGTTCCATTACTTTCTTTATTCTTTTATAGCTTTCAGTAATAACCAGTTCCTCATTATATAAGGGAACTACAACAGAGTAAGTTACTGTATCCGCCATGTCCATCACTCCATTCCTTATCTTATGATGAAATTATAAATGAAGATTATATTATAAGTATCTTATAATTATGTTAATTCTGTGTGATTTCAAACAATAATTTTTGAAGCCAGTTAAGATCATTTGTTAAGAAATTTATTGATTACTATTTCATTTAAAATAGGACATCCCCTCTGGATGCCAAACTGTTACTTGTCTCTATGTTTTTAATCAGACATGAAAATATAGTAAATTCCATTGTATTAAATACCTGATGAGCCTTATAAAAAGATACATATTTGCTCAGGTACTTACTGGATACTCCACGAAATTTTTTCATCCATGTTTTGAAGCCCGACAGGAGCTTCACTGATTTTTTAGCATTGTAATAGAATTTTCTCTTCCCTTTTCTCTTTGATATATCTATTACTTTGAATTTATTATATAAAAGGGGTAACCTAAAGGGATAATTCACATTTAGACATATCCTGCTTTTCTTATCTATCTCCTTTGATATGTCACAAATAAAATCCATTACTCTGGTTCTATCCCTGTAAACATAGGAATCAAGCCGGTTATTTCTCTGATATAAAAATATTAAATGAACTAATTCTCTTTTTTTCCTTTCATCTTCTTCTAAATATTCATCCTCTTCAGCTTCCGTCCTTTTAGGGTAGTACTTATTCAGGTATGGTAAATCTAATTTTGTTATCTCAATTACTCCATTTAACTTTTCTTCTTTCCCCTGATTTAATATGTTCATTACTTTATGTCTCCAATAAAATAATGTAGAGTAGCGTACACCTATTGCCTGGTCTGCTTCCCGGAGCGACATATCCTTCCCCATGGTTTCAATAAAGCTTTCCCATTTATCCTTATAATGAGACCAGTTAAGAAGTGTTCCTGTATATGGATTAAAGGTCCTGCCGCATTCTTTGCATTTATAACGCTGCTCCCCTTTATAAATTCCGTATTTAACTATTTCTTCGCTTTGACAGTGTGGACATACTGCCTTATTTAATTTTCTTTCATTCAATCCTTGTTTAAATAAGCTATGCATAAAAGCCCTCCCTGAAAATAATATCTGTATCATCTCCAAAGAGGGCTTGTCTTATACGTTTAAATTTTTAAATTAAATAAATTTTTTAACAGAGATTAATAAGGCAAAAAACATCCTTCCCAATTTCTATAGCGGATATTTAATTATAAAGCTTACTCCCTTTTCCCTGTTTACAGCCTTAATTTCTCCCTTATAGAAGTCAATTATTTTCTTCGATATAGCAAGACCTAGACCAAAGTTTCCTGTTTTGTCTTTATAGAAATTATCAAAAATATGATCTATATGTTCCTTTGATATATTGTCGCCATCATTATATATTTCTATCACTGCAAAGGAATCCTCCTTCTTCAATGAAACACGGATCTCCTCCTTTGCATATCTGAGTCCATTATCAAGAACATTTTCGATAGAAACCTGAATCTTATCCATATTCCCGGAAATATTAACCTGGTCAATATCTAAATCCCACTCAATTTTACTGTTAACCATCTCTAATCTGTTAATAATGTGTAAAAGCAGGTCGTGTAAATTAATGCTGCTGTTCTCATTATTATTTTCAAGAACATAGTCCAGTGTATTTAAGTAAAGCAGATGAGTAATCTTATTTTTCAGCATTATTGCCTCATCTCTTATTATCTCTGCATTTTCTTCAGCAGACTTAACAAAAATTCCATCTATTATTGCTTCAGCGTGGCTCATTATTACCATTACCGGCGTTTTTAAATCGTGGGAAATGCTCTGAAGAAACATTTTTTCCTCTTCGTCTGCCCTTTTGAGTTCTCTTTGCATTCGATTCATGGAATCAGCCAAGCGGCCTATTTCATCTTGATTTTTCAAATCAATGGGGTTTTTCCAATCCTTTTGCGCAATCCTTACTGTATAGTCCTCCAGCTCCTTAAGAGGTTTTGAAATATAATTTGCTACCACCTTAGCAGTAACAAAACCAATAGCTATAAAAACCAATCCGATAATCAAAACTGTGTATAAAAGGCCGTTATCCTGCCTGTTTGGCATATAGGATATTAAATAAGATTTGCTTGAATCATTATTTGTAATTGAGCTTATTATAAAAATATAATCCTGATTATTATATGATTTTTTATACTGCTGCTCCATTATGGTAGTTCCAGTCTTTATAAAACTGGCCATCCAGGTCTTTGCAGTCAAATCATTACCCTTAGGCGGAGGTACATTGTTCAAAGTGTTTGGAGGCGGGTCAATTTTGCTGTTTATATCTTTAATCAGGGCCTGTTTATTACTGTTTATGGTAAAAATAAAATGACCGCTTCCCTGAAGATTTTTAAGCTGATCAAACCTGTTTGCCTGGTTATAATTGTCACTGTTTAGCAGAAAATTATGAGCTACCTTCAGATCCTGAATTTTAGCATTTTCACTCATTCTTTTAAAAGCAACCAAATATATAAGTGATATACTGCATATTATTATCAGAATAATAGCAGTAAATGTAGTCCATATTCTCATAGTCAGAGACTTAAATTTAAATTTTTTCATGGCTTTTGCACCAGTTTATAACCATATCCATATACAGTTTCAATACTTACTTCTTCCATCTTTTTTCTAAGCCTCCTGATAGTATCATCTACTACCCTGTCCGAGCCAAAATAATCCATTCCCCATACACTTGTTAAAATCTGATCTCTCGTAACAAGATTGTTTTTATTTTCTATAAAATAGCTTAAAAGCTCAAATTCCTTATTTGTAAGCTGAACTTCTTCTCCTTCAAAGGTTACGGTTCTTTGATTTTTACTTATTATATATCCGTCAAAATTTATATCCATAGCCTTAGGCTGAACATTTTCCTTCCCATAGATTCTCTCTATCAGCTTATTTGTTCTTATAACCAGTTCCCTTGGCAAAAACGGTTTGGATAAGTAATCATCGCTGCCCAGCTCTAAGCCTACCACTCTGTCCAGTTCTTCGTTTCTTGCTGACATGAAAATAACAGGAGTGCTTTTACTTCTATGTTTTATAGCTTTTATTATTTCATAGCCATCAGTGTCCGGCAGCATTATATCTAAAATCCAAAGGTCCGGCATATCATTTATCCTCTCAATGGCAGATCTTCCATCAAAGAATGTAGTTACTTCATATTCTTCTCTTTCCAGGTATTTTTTTAATAAAATATTTAAACTTTTTTCATCCTCAACAAGATATATCTTCCTTGACAAAGCCATCACTCCAAACATTC
>JAJBWD010000304.1:0-3467 GCA_032907345.1 Bacillota bacterium
AATGAAAAATTTGCTTTCCACAAATTGACTTATTATTAATGGGATAAAAATGTATATAATAAGGATCAGATTAAGTAAATCTTTGTTTTTCATATAATCACCTTGGCAAATCAAAATTATATTTTTATAGGATAAATTATACTACAAATAAATAATAAAAAGAAGGGGGCATATTAATGGCAGCTTCAATAAAAGATGTTGCGAGAGAAGCAGGAGTTTCCATAGCAACTGTTTCCAGGGTACTAAATGATGTAGACGTAGTAAATGATGATACCAAACAAAAGGTATTAGACGCTATAAAGAAGTTGGATTACAGACCAAATATAGTAGCAAGAAGTCTAAAAACACAGAAATCAAAAACAATAGGAATAATAATACCGGATATTTCCAGCCCGTTTTATCCTGAGGTTGTAAGAGGAGCAGAGGATGTAGCAAATATTTATGATTACAATATTATTCTTTGCAATGCTGACCTGGACACAGAAAAGGAATTGGATTACATAAGGGTTTTAAGAGAAAAAATGTGTGATGGGATAGTTCTTATGAGCAGCTCCCTGAACCAGGAGGCATTAGATTTAGCGAAAAATCTTTCGTTAAAAACTGTCCTCGTGGAAACAAAGGACAAAGAAGGGGAATTTCCAAGTGTTACAGTAGATGATGAAAGAGCAGCTTTTGACATGGTAAGCAGATTAATAAAAAATGGAAATAAAAAAATAGCATTCATTGGAGTATCATTAGAGGAAAACAATGCAAAATCCTTAAGATATGAAGGGTATAAAAGAGCTCTTCAGCAGAATGACATAGAATTTAAAGAAGAGCTGGTAAGCTTTGGCGGACTTAAAGCAAAAGACGGCTTTAGGGCTATGGAAAAGATAATCAGAAATACAGATGTTGATGCAGTATTCTGTGTATCTGATGAACTGGCAATGGGAGCTATTAACTCTCTAAGAGAGAATAATCTTAGAGTCCCTGAGGATATTGATGTAGCAGGCTTTGATGACATTTATGCTGCTTCACAGTTCTATCCTAAGCTTACAACAGTTGCTGTTCCCATGTATGATATGGGATCAGTTGGCATGAGAATGCTGATAAAGAGCATTAATAATCAGGATCTTGATCCTATGCACTATGTACTTCCGCACCAGATAATAGAGAGAAATTCCTGTAAGTAAAAGCTGCCTGAGGGCAGTTTTTTTGTTATGTTATTTTGTTAAAATTTATGTTGAAAGCTCATTGCTAAAAACCCCAGGTTCCATCTGCAGCCTGACTGTTTCTAAGATTTTCCCATTCCCTGAGTGAAGACAGTATTATGCCTTCCATATTATCAAATACATTTTTGGCTTTAAAGAATGCTGCATATTTTACTAAGTTTTTAGAGGATATTCCTCTGAACATTTTAAGCCAGATAATAAAATTACCTAAATATTTTCTTGATTTCTCTGTATTAAAATAATTAACCCTCTTATAATTATTCTTATCAGCAATTTTTATATTTTTAAATTTAAGAGGGTACCTGAAAGGATAGTTGGATTTTAGGCAAACTATACTTCTTTCATCAATATTATCAGATAATTCATATATAAAGGCTTTCGCTCTTTCTTTTTCCTTATAAATATAGCTGTTAAGCCTGTCTTGCCGCTGATATAAGAATGCAAATATTACATTTTGGCACAGGTCGGTATTTTCTTCTCTTTCTATTTTACGATACTTATCTATATATTTAAGCTTAGTATGAATAAGCTCTAAAACTCCATGTAGTTTTCCGTCATTTTCTTCATTTAATACAGTTAATATCTTATGTCTCCAATAGAATAAGGAAGCGTAGCTGACACCAACCATATCTTCTGCTTCCCTTAATGACAAATCCTGTTTCATGGTTTCAATAAAGCTATCCCACTTATCTTTATAATGGGACCAGCTGAGCAGTGTTTTCGTATAAAGATTAAAGGTTTTCCTGCATTCCTTGCACCTATATCTCTGCTTCCCATTAAAGAATCCGAACTTGTTGACTTTACTGCTTCCGCAGTGTGGGCAGACAGCACCATTTCTGAATTTTAATTGTATTTGCTGCTGAATTGTTATATCCATATTTTCCTCCCGGCAAAACTTTTTCACCTTTTTATTTTTACCTGAGAAGGCTTGTCTTATACATACTGCTAAACATATTTTTTAACAAAAATATATATGAAGAAAATTTAATGTATGCCTATTTTTAGGGTATAATTATATTAAGAAATTCTATGGGGGTGTAAGCATGAAAAAAGCAATTAAAATAGTTCTTTGGATAATAGGTATTTTAGTTTTATTAACAGGCCTTTATTTTCTTGTTATGACTATTTCAGATTATAAGCCTAAAGATGTAGTCCCTCTAAAAGCAGAAAACCAGAAAACAAATATATTAAGCAGTAATGAATTTACCATAGCTACATTTAATATCGGCTACTGCGGATTAGATGATAAGCAGGATTTCTTTATGGATGGGGGAACTATGTCCAGATCCAGTTCAAAAGAAAAGACAGAGGAAAATCTTCAGGGAATAGGCAAAACACTTAAAGATTTAGACTCAGATTTTATATTTGTTCAGGAAATAGATAAAAGTGCCACCAGATCCAATTATGTTAATGAATATGATTATTTAAAAACATTTTTAGATAACTATAGTACCACTTTTGCAACAAATTATAAAGTATTATGGGTGCCTGTTCCTCTAAGCAAACCTATGGGATATGTAAACGGAGGATTGGTTACATTTTCAAAGTATAAAATATCTGATGCAGAGAGGTACCAGTATCCCGGAGCTGAGAAATGGCCGAGGCAGCTGGCTGAACTTGACAGGTGTTTTATAGAGACAAAAATACCGCTGAGCAGCGGGAAAACCTTAATACTATTAAACTCTCATATGTCAGCCTATGATAAAGGAGGCTTTGTGAGAAAACAGCAGCTTGCCTTCCTTAAGACCTTTATAGAAACAGAATATAATAAAGGAAACTACGTTATTGTTGGTGGAGATTTTAATCATCAGATACCGGGAACAGATGCAAAAAGCTTTAAGACAGAAGAAAGCTGGCCGGACTGGCTTCAGACTATACCAGACGATTTTACACCAAAGGGCTTTACCTGGGGAGCAGATAAAAATACACCATCTAACAGAGCTGTTGCCAGTGCTTATAAAGAGGGAGTTAACTTCCTGTCAATAATAGATGGATTTTTAGTATCTCCAAATGTAGAAATAAAGCAGGTTAAGGGCTATGACTTGAAATTCAAGAATTCAGACCATAATCCGGTAAAAATATGGCTTAAATTGAAATGATATAAGGCAGCAGGAAATTCATAATAGAATTTCCTGCTGTAATTTTTTATAATACATCTTTAATTACTCTTAAGGCATTTTTATAATATATCTTCTCAATATCGCTTTCTGAAAGCTCTCCCTTTAATGCAAAGTGCAGCTTATCCATTTCTGACAC
>JAJBWD010000305.1:0-8306 GCA_032907345.1 Bacillota bacterium
AGATCAATTACCTCTATATTGTAACCTAAAATTCTAAAAAAACAAATGCATGACATCCTGTGAAATGGACTTTAGTCATGCATTTTTTATAAATTTTAATCGATGGAATTTAAATTTTCAATTAACTTATCTGTATAATTATTCATAATACTGCAGATTAACAAAGTATTCTTTAAACGTCCTCAATTTCAGGATAGTTTAAAACATTCTAAAACTATGTCCCTATATTTTATAATAACTTATTTTCTTAATTTTATATTAACAAAATAGTCAAAGGCTTTATTAACCGATTCCTGAACCTGGGAACTTGCATTATCTATGGATTTTATTGATTCATCAGCAAATTTACTTGTGTCTAGAACCTGATTAACAGATTCCTGTGAATCAACAGCTAACTTTCTTATTTCCTGGACAACAACTGAAAATCCATTTCCTGCATTACCAACCCTTGCAGCCTCAATTGTGGCATTTAAGGATAATAGATTTATCTGCCTGGCAAATGCACTTACCATTTTAGCCATTTCAGAATAATTTGATATGGCAGTTTCAATATCCTTCACACTAGCAGTAACATTATCTGAAAGCTTTTTAATTTGTGTTACTTCTTCTGATATTTTATTCATATTTGCTAAATTTTTTTCATTTTCTATAAGAAAAGCTTTATGCTCTCTTAAAACCTTATGTCTTGTTTTTTCTATGCAGTTTTCAGATACATTGATACCCTTTGCAATTCTGACAGCCATTTCTTTGCAGGTATGTGAGCCGCAGGCATAACAATTATGCTGCCTTAACAGCTCATCATCTTTTTCAAGTTCCAGAAATGCATTTTCAATATCCTGCTCATTTACACTTATTTCATTAACTTTTCTGTTAATATAAGTTCTTTTATAATCATCTAATTTAAGTAATTTATCGAACACCTCAAACACCTCTGTCATTTCAGCTATTGAGGTTTTTTTATATTTATCCATGGCAGTATGCCTTGCTTCATTCATTACTTTATTTATTTCAAAAACGGATATGGAATGATCACAGGCTGTTCCTCTGTTACAGCCTTCAGGACAGTTTAAGACATCAAATACATCTGGCAGGTTTTCTGCCTTTTCTTTGGCATATAAATCTATATTTTTATAGACAACCTCCTGGCCTTCTGACTTGTCTATTCTTATTTTTTTACCCAAATAATATTCAATATTTTCCTTAAGTCCTCCTGGCATTGAATAAATTCTGCCTAAGGATGCTTTAAAATGATCAAATTCAAAATCTTCTTCCGGTAAACAAATGTTATTATCCTTTATATACTGCTGCAATTTATTAAAGGTGATATTATAGCTGATTATATCAGTATCTTCAAATTCGCCGGTTTTAGCAATACATGGTGAAATTGCGGCTATTTTATTAGTAACTCCCATAAGTTTCCTCATAAAAATAGCTGTACAAAGCATTGGGCTTTGAATCGGAGACAGGTTCTTTATCAGTTCAGTCTGGTATTTTGTAATATAATTTACAATAACAGGACAGGGCTGAGTTATAATAGGTTCCGGATTATATTTTTCTATCCACCTGATATGTGCCCAAGTACATATATCTGCTCCAAGAGATGCATCAAATACAGTTTTCACACCAGATTTTTTAAGCCAGGTTAAAATCTTCTTACTATCTTTTAAATTTGTTCTTTGTGCCGGCGCTGTAATCAATGATATATTTACACCTTTTTTTAAATCCTCAAAAAATCTTTCAGTGTCATCTACATATCCTCTGGCGTTATGCTGGCATATATCAATGCAGCCTCCGCAAGCAATACACTTAGATGGATCAATTTTTACCTTTACCTTTCCATTCTCCATAAAGGCAATATTTGCTTCACTTACAGGACAAACTCTTATACATCTGTTACAGCCTTCACATTTATCAATATAACATTCAATTAAATCTCTCATCTTTAGTTCTACACCATCCGATTTTAAAATTTTAACTAGAATTTTAATTTCTTCATAATAAATTAGTTCAGGTTTTATCTCCTAATTACCTAAAAATGATAGCTTTAAACGGCTATCATTTATTAATTTTGAGGAAATTTTTTGGCTGCCTTATGCTTCTAAATGGAACTAAACTTTATTCAAAAGACTCGATGACTACATCCATTATTCCGCCGCATACCATGCCTTCATCTTCAGCTGCGTAACCGGTCATATCAATACTATGGACCAGATATCCGCCGGTCCTGATTATATCACGGGCTATATTAATAACTGCTCCTTCACTGCAGCCGCCTCCAATGCTCCCCTTGATCTTTCCAAAGGGCCATACAAGCATCTTTGCTCCTTCTTTTCTTGGCACAGATCCTTTTGTGGCTATAATTGTAATAACAGCCTTTGAGGTATCATCCTTTTTGCTGAGTTCCTCCAACACGTCCCTGTCAAATTCCGGCCATGTGAATTTGGAAGTTATTTTGCTTTCCTTCTTTACATTAAGCTGTCTTCTATAACTTATTACCTGAGCTATTATGGAAAATGCTATTTCTTCCGGTGTAACTGCTCCTATTTCAAGACCGATTGGGGCATTAACCTTGTCCAGTTCTTCCCTGGAAAAGCCCTCGCTCAACATTTGTTCCATAACACCTTTAACCCGGCGCTTTGATCCTATCATACCGGTATATGCTGTTTTATATTTAAGAACCTGCCTTAAACAATCCATATCATGCCTGTGGCCCCTGGTTACTATAACTACAAAAGTAAACGCATTTATATTAATTTGATCAAAACATTTTTCAAAGCTTTCACAAATCACCTTATCAGCACTTGGGAATCTTTCCTTATTTGCAAAGGATGGTCTGTCGTCAATAACCGTTACTGAAAATCCTGCCTTAGTGCCAAATTCAGCTAAGGGCTTGGCAATATGCCCTCCTCCAAAAATTATAAGCCTGGGTTCTGGGACGTAGGGTTCTATTAAATATGCTTCATCTTCAGAAACTTTAACATACTGGAGGCTTCCGGTTTCAAGAGCATATTTGGATTTTTCGTAAACGGTGTCATTAAAATTATAAATATTGCTGTTTGCACTTAGATTCTCATCAGTCAGAAGAAATTTATTTTGATTCGCTTTACTTTCAATATTGCACTTATTCAGTATTGTAACAACTACTGCTTTTTTTCCTGTATCCAATTCATTTAATAAGCTTTTATAAGTATCTATATTCATGTCTCATTCCTCCTTTTATATTACATTATATTATAACAAAACAGATAATTACAATACTAATAATTGTAATTACTAATAATTTAAAATACATAAAAGTCTATAAAAAATATACCATTGATTTCTTAAAAAATTAATGGTATACTATAATTTAGCTCAATATTTAAATAATTACTTATAATATCTCATATATACATTATCATTAAACTATACATTTGTCAATAGTTTTTTTAAAAAAATATGCATTGAAAATAAATTTATTATGCAATTTATTCAAATAATTAAAAGGGGTGAAAATATGGAAAATAATTTAAATTTAATTCCCTCATTTTTAGTAAATAAACTGGCAGTTACAGAAATTATAAAGTGCAACGAAATAACATGCCGCTATGGGTTAATTCTTTCAAAGAAAGAAGCACAGGAACTTGTCAAAACCCGTGAAACAGCGCTGTGCAGCAATGGACGTATTGAATTTTCAGGAGGAGTAATCAATAAACTTATTATCGAATTTTGTGACTCCCCCTATATTTCTCAAGATACCTATACTGAAACATTAAATGAATTAATAGAAACTTTCTACTATTTTAAAAACGAGACACTGGATGAAATTAGTGACGATGAGCTGATTTCACTTATGAAGAAGTATTTTGATAAAAACTGTGAGGGCTCAATTGAGCTGCTGGAAAATCGGGAACTGGAAACTCTGGCTCATAATATACGATATGGAATCAATGAGGAAGATTCAGATGAGGATATTCCAGAATACTTTAATTGGGAGGATTATGATGAATAGTATTGAAAAACAACATTTAATTAAAAGGAAAAATCTAAGTGAAGCACATTATTTTAAGTCATTCCTGCAGGAAGCCTTCAGTCTTAATCTATTAACGGATTCGGAGCTGGAGGATATTGAAATGCAAAGCCTGAAGCTTTTGGCAAAACAAACTGAGCGTTATACATTCGGGGACAGCAGCTCTGTTAAAGTTGAAACTGCACAGAAAATTTTAGAGTCTATATTTTATTGTATCGGGATCTATTTAAAAACTTTTCAAGATACTGATGTGAGTTTAAATGTACTTAAGCAAGATCCTTTATCTATGCTGTTCCAGCAGGGCAGAAAATTAATAGATTCAAAATTTATAGAAGCCAGGCAAATGCTGAGTTCAGTACAGACTGAATGCATTATTACAGATAATATCGCTTATAACGATACGGTACAGAATGGTATAGGACCTTTTTTCAAAGAATATGATGCTGACTATGCTGCCCAGGATGCCCCCGGATCTGTAGATTACCCTTTAAGTAATGATAAGATGGATTTAGCTGGTATAGAGTATATTTACAACTATCTTCAAAAGCTGGGTTTGGAAAATGAATTTTGTAAAAACTTCTCTGATCATAACATTGCTGATTTACTGCAGGGATATAATGACCACTATCAGGATCTTTTAATAAATATATTTGAACTGGTGCTCACAAACGCTGTTGGTTTAACAATATTAAATAAAGATGTCCTAAGGCTTGATATAATACCATCAGATGCAAAGAAACTAGAGCTGAAATTAAAAAATATGTCAAAAAGTAAGCTGAATACAGTATTGCAGGAAGCATCTGCTAAGCTTAGTTTGGAGCTAAATATATCAAACAAACTTTTGCAGAATCACATGTCAGAAGCTTTAATAAATTTACCTGTAAGAATAAAAAACGCTTTGGAAATTGGCAAATTAGAATATGTATTTATTAATATGAAGCAACCCGGCTCCCAAAGTAATATCAGATTTGAAGAGGGTAAAAAAATTGAAGATGAATTATTCCGAAAAATTACCGATGAAATCAGAAGCTGCAGATTTGTATCAGATAAAGCAGCAATCATTAAAAAAGAAATTCACGCTGTCTCTGACCTTATGGATGTTTTAGAATCATCTTGTATATTTGATGAAGAATTTGATGAGATTTTTAAGACCCTTAGTGATATGGAACTTGCCCTGCTTTCAAAAAAGCTGCCAGCATATATTGTAGATACAGATTTTCACATCACTGAAAATGAAAAGGAATGGCAAAACAGGCTGAAATGTTTTTTAGACAAGATTGATTTAAGTAAAAAAAAGAGAATCAGCGATTTAGCCAAAAAAATCAACTTAGATTAAAATATAAACTGACACTATAAAAGCAGTGTCAGTTTTACTCTTTCCTTATGGATATATCTTTTTTATTTTTAAATGTCGAAAGAATTTTTTTTAACTTTTAATACAGCTATAAACCAAACCAATAAAATAATTCCCTTTAATATGCTGCTTATGCTTATGCTCCACCACACACCGTTAAGTCCTAAAAGATTTGGCCTTGAAAGTATAATTGCTGCAGGTATCCTCGCCCCTGTCAGAAATATACCATTTATAGAAGGGGGTATAGTTTTCCCCATTCCATTAAAAGCACCTGCCGTACATATTTCAATACACATAAAAAGCTGTGAATATCCTAAAATTCTTAAATAGTCTACACCATAGGGAATAACCTTTGGGTCCGGTATAAATATTGAAAAAAGAGGTTTTGCACCTAATATTAATAATAAACTTGTAAATACTCCAAGTACACTTACTGCAGATAAAGAAGTAAAGTAACCTTTATATATTCTGTCCCATTTCTTTGCTCCATAGTTTTGCCCAACAAAAGCACTTACAGCAGTTGAAAAACCTCCTGCAGTCATCCAGGACAGAGCCTCTATCTGAGAGCCTACCTTTTGAACTGCTATAGGAATCTCCCCAAAGGATGAAATGATTCTTGCTATAAACATGGCAAAAATGCAAAACAAACCATTTTGAGCTGCTACAGGAGTTCCTAATTTAAATATCTTTTTTATATATACTTTGTCCATTTTTTCAAATAAATTAATTCCGCTGAGCAGCCTGGTTTTTTTATTTATATAATATATAAATAGAAATGTAACCATTGCCTGAGATATTATGGTACCAATTGCTGCTCCCTTAATTTCCATTCTCGGAAAAGGACCCAGGCCAAAAATTAAAAATGGATCTATTATCATGTTCAGTATTATACCTACGGTATTGATTTTAAAAGGTGTTTTACTGTCTCCATGACCATTGAATATGCCTGTAAACACTGGATTTATGAAAAAGAAGCTAAGTCCAAGGGATATTATCAGTAAATATGCCTCTGACATATTTACTACATATAGGTCTTCCATATTAAAGAAAGCTATCAGATCTTTCCTGAATACCATCATTATAATTCCATATATTATGCCTATTATGACATCCAGCTGTATGGTATTTTTCGTATATCCTTTTATCTGCTCATGGTTTCCTCTCCCTATAGACTGTGATATTCCTATCTCAGCCCCTGTCTTAGGAATAAATATCAAAGAATTTGCAAGCCAGATATAAAATCCTGCTGTTCCGGCTGCTGCTACAGCACTGCTGCCGACTCTGCCTAAATAAATCATATTTACAAGATTATATGCCATTTGTATAAAAGAAGTCCCCATAATAGGTATGGCTAATTTTACAAGACTTTTTAATATATTTCCTTCAGTAAGATTATTTTCGATTTTCATCAGTAGTTCTCCTGGTATTATATTTTTCTTTAGCTATTTCATTTTACATTATAATAGTACATCTTGAAAGACTATATTTATAATTACTTTGTTATTTGTTCACTTTTTATTCTGCTAAAAATACCAGGTGGAAATTTTACTGCCGCCTGGTATCAATTTACAATCCTATTTTATAATTAAGGAATCTGTATGTTAATAATTTTACTTAACCTGTTTTTTAAGTTTACTTCCCTGTCAATGAGCCAGCCTTCTTCCTCACAGGTATCTCCCCACTGAACTATATCATTTATCTCCTCATTTGTTAACTCAACAGATATTTTATCAATAACTTTTAAATTTTCCTCGTAATATCCATTAAACATTCTTAATGCATTGGTTTCTCCTTTCAATCCCAGGGAATATAAAGGTATTCCTTTAGCATCTTTATGATGTGCCGTTACATAAAGTCTTACTCCATGATTCTTTTTATCAGCTTCTAAGCCTAAATCTTTTACTTCAACTAACGTCCCTAATGGTAAATTATACTTATCCATAAGTTCCACATCCTCTCCATTATAAATTCTACATAAAAATGGAATTTCCTCTATTTTCTGAAATTTCTTAATGTTTAATACTGCAGTATTGCAATGACTAAAAATTAAACATTAAACAAATAATATATTATAAATAATTCATAATAAGGAGGTAGAATTTTGGCTGTTATAACCGGAATAGTTAAATGGTATGATCAGGAAAAAGGTTTTGGATTCATATCCTGTAATGAAGGAGATGATGTTTTTGTGCATCATTCCCAGGTTAAAAAGAAAGGAAATGATAAAGACCTGCATGAAGGTGAAAATGTAACCTTTGACATTACTAAAGGTGCAAAAGGTCCTATGGCTGTAAATGTGCAAAAGCTATAGCCATAGCATTCTTTTAAAAAATAGGCTGAAGCTTAAATAAATGAAAATCTGAAATAATTCTAAAAATATTCCATACAGATTAAAGCCGCAGGTTTTATCAACTTGCGGCTTTTAAAATCCCTTTTAGCAGTATATATTAATTTTGTTTTTAAATTAAATCAGGACAGTAAAACAAATGGACTTTCCATCGCAGCTTTTGGCAGAAATCTTTCCATGATGGGCTCTAGCAATGGACTTGGCAATGGAAAGACCAATTCCATATCCTCCAGTTTCCCTGGATCTTGAAGAATCCCATCGATAGAATCTGTCAAATAATTTATCTAAATTTTCTTTATCAATCTCATCCGTGGTATTAAATACCTCTATCTTTGCTGCTTTTTTTACAGCATACAAAGAAATTTTGATGGTTCCTTCATCATCAGAATACTTCACTGCATTGTCTACAAGAGTAGAAACCAGCTGGCGGATACTGCTCTCATCTCCGCGTAATATCAGTCCCGGCTGTATGTCCATCAGAAACTTTTTATGCTGAGTCTCTGCTAATACCTGAAATGGGGCTGCTGCCTCAAGTACAGCATTACTTAAATCAAAATCAGCAAATACCATTTTAATATTACCCTCATCCATCTTTG
>JAJBWD010000306.1:0-21513 GCA_032907345.1 Bacillota bacterium
TGTCAGTTGGAGATTTTTCGGTAACTACCTTAAAATCCTCGGCGGTTCCCCTATCACTTTCCTGAACTAGTATACCCCCGTCAACTGAAACATATTCCATTTTGCTCTGAGGCTTTGTACATCCTTTTATTACTCTTAAGTTTTTCTTATTTTTAAGAATTTCAAGGGCATCATCATCAAAATCAGGTGCAATAACAATCTCAAGGAATATTTTAACCATTTCCTCTGCTGCCTTTATATCCACTTTTGTGTTTAAAGCAACGATTCCTCCAAATATGGAAACCTTGTCTCCTTCATAAGCCTTTATGTATGCATCATAGGCAGTTTCACCAATAGCTGCTCCGCAGGGTGTGTTATGTTTTAAGCCACAGCAGGCAATCTCTGAAAATTCCGATACAACCTTCCATGCTATATCCATATCCCGGAAGTTATTATAGGACAGTTCTTTTCCGTTTAGCTGCTGAAAATCCTTCATAGCTCCATTTTCATAGGTAGATACATAATAGGCTGATTTTTGGTGTGGATTTTCTCCATATCTTAAATCCTGAGCTTTTCTGTAGGACAAGGATAAATACTCAGGGAATTCATCCTCAAGTATAAAGTTTGATATTGCTGCATCATAGGCTGATGTTAAATTAAATACCTTACCGGCTAATTTTCTCTTTAATTCTATTGAAACCTCTCCGCTGTTTTCTATTTCACTTATTACCTGAGGGTAATCCTTAATATCTGTAACTACTGCCACATCCCTGAAATTCTTGGCAGCTGACCTCAGCATTGTAGGTCCTCCGATATCAATAAATTCAATCTTCTCTTCAAATGATAAGTCTTCCTTAACCTTTTGAAAGAAAGGATATAAATTTACAACTACCATATCTATAGGCTTAATACCATTTTTTTCAATTGTAGCCATATGCTCCTTATTGTCTCTGATTGCAAGCAGGCCTCCATGAATCTTTGGGTGAAGTGTCTTAACCCTTCCATCTAACATCTCTGGAAATCCTGTAACTTCAGATATTTCAACTACATCTATTCCATTTTCCTTCAGGTGCTTATAGGTTCCACCTGTTGATATAATCTCAACGCCCTTTTCCTTTAAAAATTTAGCCAGGTCTAAAACGCCTTTCTTGTCAAATACGCTGATTAAAGCTCTTTTTATCATATCAATACCTCCTATTTCAAGATACAAACTTTTCTGCCAATTATTTTTATCCTGTTTTCAGCTATTAATTTTATTGCTTCACTAAGTGCAGTATGCTCCTGCTCCAAAACTCTGCTTTGAAGTGATTCCGGAGTATCACCATCTAAAACCTGTACAGTTTTTTGTAGAATAATAGGGCCTGTATCTGTTCCGTCATCAACAAAGTGAACGGTGCAGCCAGAAACTTTAACTCCATATTCAAGAGCTTTTTTATGAACATTTAATCCATACATTCCGGCACCGCAGAAAGAAGGGATTAATGAGGGATGGATATTTATTATCCTGTTTTTAAATTCCCTTATTAAATCCCCTTTCAATATTGATAAAAACCCTGCTAAGACTATGTAATCAACTCTTCCTGATATAATCTGATAAATATTATCGGAAATATTTCCAAATGTTTTTTTATCAAAAACTATGGCTGTTATCCCTGCTTTCTTAGCTCTTTCTATCCCGTAAGCTCCTTCTCTGTCAGATATAACATATTCAATACTGCAGTCCATATATCCCTTTTTAATATTGTTAATGATTGACTGAAGGTTGCTTCCGCCTCCTGAGACTAAAACTGCTATTTTAAGCAAACTCCCTCACCTCCAGCTTTAATAAAACCAATCTGGCAGGCTTCCTCTCCTAATTCCTTAAGGCTTGAAATTACATTAACTGCATCCTCAGGAGATACGCAAAGTACAAAACCAATTCCCATGTTAAATGTATTGTACATATCCTTCTCAGAAACTCCAAGACTCATAAGATGCTTGAATATTTCCGGAACAGGGTAGCTGCTTTTATCTATGACTGCAGTCAGATTTTCCCTGAACATCCTTGGTATATTTTCAATAAATCCTCCCCCTGTTATATGAGCCATTCCTTTAATTTCAAATCTTTTCATTAATTCCAGTATTGGCTTTACATATATCTTTGTTGGAGTTAAAAGGACTTCTCCAATTTTTCTGCCGTTAAAATCCTGATTATAATCTGTTACCAGTTTTCTTACTAAGGAAAATCCATTTGAGTGAACTCCGCTGGAGGCAATTCCTATTAAAGCATCACCTTCGCTTATTTTATCTCCGTTTATTATTTCATCTTTTTCTACTATTCCTACTGAAAATCCAGCTATATCGTAATCTCCATCTTTGTAAAAGCCCGGCATTTCAGCAGTTTCTCCGCCTATCAGTGATGATCCTGACATAAGGCAGCCATCCGCAACTCCCTTAACAATCTGAGATGCCACATCTGATTCTAATTTTCCGCAGGCTAAATAGTCCAGAAAAAACAGAGGTTTTGCTCCGTGGCATAAAACATCATTAACGCACATGGCAACTGCATCAATTCCTACTGTATCATATTTTTTCATTTTAAAGGCAATATCAAGCTTAGTCCCTACTCCATCTGTTCCTGATACCAAAATAGGATTTTTGTAGTTTCCCAGCTGATACATTCCGGCAAAGCTTCCTAGTGAATTTAAAACATTTTTATCATAGGTAGCCTTAGCATATCCTTTAATTTTAGTAACTGTATTGTACCCTTCTTCTATGTTTACTCCCGCATCTTTGTAATTTACCATTTCATCCTACCTTTCTAAAAGCTCTTTTCCCTGCTCCATTGGCGCAGAGAGAGGATATATTCCATTAAAACAGCCCATACAAAAGCTTCTTTCACTGTCAAGAGCATCTCTTAAGCCTTCCCTGCTTAAATATCCCAGTGAATCTGCTCCTATTATATCCCTAATTTCATCTGTACTTTTCTGAGAGCCTATAAGATCCTTTCTGTAAGGCGTATCTATTCCAAAATAGCAGGGATATTTAACTATTGGCGAAGAGGACCGGAAATGAACCTCTTTTGCACCGGCTCTTTTTAGTATATCAACCAGCCTTTTGCTGGTAGTCCCTCTTACTATTGAATCGTCAATTAAAACAACTCTTTTGTTTTCCACATTTACCTTCAGGGCATTTAATTTAACTGAAACTGCTCTTTCTCTTATTTCCTGAGAAGGTGAAATAAATGTCCTTCCCACATACCTGTTTTTGATAAGACCTATTCCATAGGGAATTCCTGAAGCCTTAGCATAACCCATGGCAGCAGGAATTCCGGAATCAGGGACACCAATAACGATGTCTGCCTCTGCAGGTGCTTCCTTATATAATATTTCTCCTGCCCTGACTCTTGCTTCATATACATTTATACCATCAATTACAGAATCCGGTCTGGCAAAATATACATATTCAAAGGCACAAGTGGTTTTTCTTGTCTTTTCAGCAAAGATTATTGACCTGATTCCATCCTTATCTATTATGACTATTTCACCCGGCTCCACATCTCTTATGAATTCTCCGCAAACAGCATCTATTCCGCAGCTTTCTGAAGACACTATGTAGGAATCTTCAGTTTTGCCAATGCATAAAGGCCTCATGCCATTAGGATCCCTTACTGCTATTAATTTATCTTCTGTAATAAGTACAATTCCATAAGAGCCCTTAACTGCAGATATAGCATCAACAACTGCTTTTTCCACACCTTTTTTAGCTCCTCTTGCTATAAGATTCAGTATAACCTCAGAGTCAATGGATGTTTGAAACACGCAGCCTGTATCTTCTAAAAGTTCTCTGATAACATCAGCATTAACCAGATTACCGTTATGAGCTATGGCAATTGAGCCCAGCTTAGATTTTCCAAGTATAGGCTGTGCATTTTCTATGTTGCTGGCCCCCATTGTAGAATACCTGACATGACCTATTGCCAGCTTTCCGGGAAGCTTTTTTAGTTTATCTTCATTGAAAACTTCTGAAACTAAGCCCATATCCTTATAAATATATAGATTTTCCCCATCTGATGTTACAATTCCTGCACTTTCCTGGCCTCTGTGCTGAAGAGCATATAATCCATAGTAAACCTTGGCAGCCGCCTCAGTTTCAGTAGAAAATACTCCAAAAACTCCACATTCCTCTCTGAATTTATCATCACTTATAAACATATTTTTCTCCTTACTCAGTAATTCTTTTTAGTATCTCAATATATGCATCCTGTACATTTCCTAAATCTCTTCTGAATCTGTCCTTATCCAGCTTTTCATTTGTCTTGCTGTCCCAGAACCTGCAGGTATCCGGTGATATTTCATCTGCAAGAATTATATCTCCCTTATACCTTCCGAACTCTACTTTAAAGTCTATAAGGTTAATACCGAGTTTTAAGAAAAACTCCTTAAGAACTTCATTTATTTTTTTTGTAAGAGTATAAATCTTATCCAGTTCTTCAAAAGTTGCGGCACCTATTGCTACTGCATGGTAATCATTTATAAGGGGATCATTTAAAGCGTCGTCTTTAAGGCAAAGCTCATAAACTGTTGTCTTTAACTTATATCCTTCCTCTAAGCCTAATCTTTTAGCCATAGAACCTGCTGCAACGTTTCTGACTATTACTTCAACAGGTACTATCTGAACCTTTTTGCAGATCTGCTCCCTGTCATTTATCTTCTCTACAAAATGAGATTTTACTCCGTTATCCTCCAGGAGTTTAAAAAGAGCTGATGTTATGCTGTTGTTTAATATTCCCTTATTTTCTATCTGACCTTTTTTAACTCCATTAAATGCTGTTGCATCATCCTTGTAGTATATGATAACCTGGTCCTTATCATCTGTGGCATAAACCTTTTTTGCTTTTCCTTCGTATAATAATTCTTTCTTTTCCATTATAATTCCACTCCTTCGTTATCCTTTAAAAAATTTTCCTTCATATTTTTTCTATAAGTTTTTAATTTTTCTTTAAGTTCCGGGTATTTTACTGATAGGATTTCCACTGATAAAATTCCTGCATTATAACTGTTGTTTATTCCTACTGTAGCTACCGGAATAGCTTTAGGCATCTGGACTATTGAAAAAAGTGAATCCAGTCCTGAAATTTCAGCTTTGATTGGTACTCCAATTACCGGAATAGCTGTATATGAAGCTATAACTCCCGGCAGATGTGCAGCTAGTCCTGCCCCTGCTATTATTACCTCAGTTCCGTTATCTTCAAAGCCATTTACAACCTCTTTAAGTCTTTCCGGTACTCTGTGAGCTGATAGAATGAAAGCAACAGATTCAATGCCAAATTCATCAAGAGCTTTTTTTGCTCCCCTCATTATGTCAATATCCGACTTGCTTCCAAATATTATTGCAACTTTCATATCATAAACCTCCTGCTGCGAATTCCAATCTAATAGCAACATCAAATATTTTTACAGTCAATATATTAATGCTCGAATTTTAGATTATTATTCGTATTATATAATATCTTTAATGCTATTTACATATTATTATTTGTAATGTAACGAACAATCATAATCAAAAAATCATGTCGAAATATGTTAAAGTCTGTTCATGGATAAGTTTTTGTTTTTTTCATTCTTTTTATTCATAATAATTAATTTTTTCAAACCTGAAGAAAAAATAAAATAATAAAAAAAGGCCTGGATCATTGATCCAAGCCAAATTTATGTCCTATATATAAAGCAATATAATATATAATTAACCCCAGTATAACTCCCCCCACTACATCTGAAAAATAGTGAACACCTATATAAAATCGGGATATGGAAATTAATATTCCCAGAGGAATGACTATAAATCTTAATTTTTTTATATATTTTGATATTATAAGAAAGCTCAACACTGATGAAGTGGTATGCCCGGAAGGAAAAGAATAACTTTTAGGGATTTTAACATTGAAGGCTGAAGCAAAATCAGGTCTGTTTCTGGCTATGACATTTTTTAAAATCAGCTCTCCAAATATTAAATAAGTGAGGAGGCCTATAGATAGAATATATCCTGCTTTTCTATACTTTTTATTTATGAGAAATGCTGCTGCAAAACAAATCCATATAAAGCCGCTGTTTCCCAGGCTGCTTATTTTTATCATAAAAAAATCCAGTAAATCGTTTCTTATATAATTGTCAATAAAATTAAATACTCCATAATCTATTTTACTTATCAGTTCCATAATTACCTCAAAATATTCAAAAATATATTGTTTATTATAACACAAAATGGTATTATATTTATGTAATTATATATTCTATTTTTAAATTTCATATTGATTTATGAAATTATTTTTAAAATATTTTATGCAAACGGTTGCACATTAAAAGGGGTGTATTATGGTTAAATTAGTTAAGCATCATGAATGGAATATAATCGAAGACGGATTTAATAAGGACAGTGTACGGCTTTTTGAAAGCATTATGAGCCTTGGAAATGGCCATATGGGAATAAGAGGTAATTTTGAAGAGGATTACTCAGGGGACAGTCTCAGAGGAACATATATAGCAGGAGTCTATTATCCGGATAAAACAAGAGTTGGCTGGTGGAAAAACGGTTATCCTGAATACTTTGCCAAGGTATTAAACAGCATTAATTTTATTGGGATAAAAGTTAAATTAAACCATGAGGTAATTGATTTAAATAATGCTGATGTATCTTCCTTCAGAAGAGTTCTTAATATGAAGGAAGGCTGGCTTCTTAGATCCTTTATTATAACCGGAAGTGATGGAAGCAGAGCTCAGTTTAATGTAAAAAGATTTCTCAGCATGAAGAATAAGGAACTGGCCTCAATTTCCTATTCAGTGACTCCCCTTGATAAAGATACAAATATAGAATTTATCCCATATTTAGATGCAGATGTTTATAACCAGGACTCAAACTATGACGAGTATTTCTGGAGGGTTCTTCATGTGGAGGCAGATAAGGAATATGGAAATATAACTTTAAAAACTAAAAAGCTGGATTTTGTGGTGTCAGCCTCCTATTCCTATGATCTGTTCTTAGATTCTGAGAAAATAAGTTTAGAACCAGGAATAATTAAAAAAGAAAAATTTTCAGGAAATTCAGTTTCAAAAGTCTGTCCTAAAGGCAGTGATTTTACCATGATAAAATATGCAGCCATTTCTTCCAATAGATATTTCAAAGATAAAGACTTAAAAAATGAATTGGATAAAATACTACAGAGGGCTAAAGATAAAGGCTTCTATACTTTGCTTAATGAAAGCAGTCTGGAGTGGAATAAAATATGGCAGGACAGCGATATTGAAATAAAAGGAGATATAGCATCCCAGCAGGGAATCAGATTTAATATATTTAATCTTAATCAAACCTATACAGGAGATGACCCGGAACTTAATATAGGGCCTAAGGGTTTTACCGGTGAAAAATACGGGGGGAGTACCTACTGGGATACAGAAGCTTACTGTCTTCCATTTTATCTGAGTACTAAAGAAGAAAAGACAGCAAGAAACCTTCTTTTATACAGATATAAGCAGCTGCCAAAAGCAATAGAAAATGCAAAGAAGCTGGGACTTTCAGGTGCCCTTTATCCAATGGTTACAATGAATGGTGAGGAATGCCATAACGAGTGGGAAATAACCTTTGAGGAAATCCATAGAAATGCCGCTATATCCTATGCTATATACAATTATGTAAGATATACAAAAGATGAGAAATACCTGGCAGATTTCGGTTTTGAAGTTCTGGCTGAAACCTCAAGATTTTGGGCCAGCAGGGTAAGTTTCAGTCAGGATAAACAAAAATATGTTATTTTAGGAGTTACAGGTCCTAATGAATATGAAAATAATGTAAACAATAACTGGTATACAAATTATATGGCAGTCTGGAATATTAAATATACTTTAGATACAGCAAAATTATTGAAAGAAAAGTTTCCAAAAAAATATGCTGCTTTATCGGAAAAGCTGTCATTAACAGAGGAAGAAATGAAAAAATGGCTCCATATAACAGAAAATATTTATCTTCCCTATGACAAAGCAAAGGGAATTTTCCTTCAGCAGGATGGATACCTGGATAAGGAGCAGATTCTAGTATCTGATATTCCAAAGGAAGAGCTTCCCATAAACAAGCACTGGAGCTGGGACAAAATACTGCGTTCTCCTTTCATTAAGCAGGCGGACGTACTGCAGGGAATATATTTCTTCAATGATAAATTTGATACTGAAACCATGAGGCGGAATTTTGATTATTATGAACCTAGGACAGTTCACGAATCCTCCCTATCCTCATGTATCTACTCTATTATCGCTTCAGAAATAGGAAATTTTGATAAGGCATATGAACTTTACCTTCGGACATCCAGATTAGACCTGGACAATTATAACAAAGATACTGATGATGGTCTTCATATAACAAGCATGACTGGTTCCTATCTGTCCATAGTTCATGGTTTTGGAGGATTTAGATTAAAGGAAGATGATTTATCCTTCAATCCATATGTACCGGATAAATGGGAAAGCTACTCCTTTAAATTCCTATTTAGAGGAAGGCTTTTAAATATTATGGCAGATAAGAGAAATATAACCATTTCTTTATTGGAAGGCGGCAGTTTAAAACTTTACCTGTATGGAAAAGAATATAAATTAAAAAATGACCAGGATTTAGTAGTTATTAATAAAATAAATCAGGAGGTTAATAATGGATAAGAGAAAAAAAGTTGCTTATTTCTCAATGGAATATGGACTCAATTCCAGTTTTAAGATGTATGCCGGAGGTCTTGGCATATTGGCAGGAGATTATATAAAAGGAGCTAAGGACTATAATTATCCCTTAGTAGGAATAGGCATACTTTGGAAACAGGGATATACGGACCAGCTGATAGATGAAAATGGCAAACCCTATGACACATACCATAACTATAAATATGACTTCTTAAAAGATACCGGGGTTAAAGTAAAAATAAATATAAGAAATAAAGAAATAACCTGCCAGGTATGGCTATGCGATAAATTCGGAAATAACCCCCTATACCTTTTAGATACAGACCTTCCTGAAAACGGAGGAGATAATTTCATAACCGGTCAGCTTTACGGCTGGTTTGGAGAAGAGAGAATCGCCCAGGAAATGATTCTGGGAATAGGCGGAGTAAGAGCCCTTAGAGCTCTTGGAATAGAACCGGAAGTTTACCACTTCAATGAAGGTCATGCCTTATTTGCCGGTTTCGAGCTTCTTAAAGAGAAAATGGATAAGGGACTAAGCTTTAATGAAGCATTAGATAAAACAAAAGATGAAATAATATTTACTACCCACACTCCGATAGTTCAGGGAAATGAGTCCCATCCAATAGACAGAATAATGTATTTAGGTGCTGATAACGGAATAAAAAGGGAAGATCTTATTAAGCTTGGAGGAGACCCCTTTAATATGACAGTAGCGGCTTTAAGACTATCCAGAAAATCAAACGCAGTCAGCGCCCTTCATGCTGAAACTGCAAATGAAATGTGGAAAGATATAGAAGGCAGGTCAGAGATAATAGGAATAACAAATGCAATCCACATGCCTACCTGGGTAGATAACAGAATGGTAGATGCTGCTGTAAGCGGCAAAGATCTGATTCCTATTCACAGAGATAACAAGGAAAAGCTAATTGATTTCGTATATAAAAGAAACGGTGTTAAGCTGGATAAAGACGTTCTTTTAATTGGTTTTTCAAGAAGAGCAGCTCCCTATAAGAGAAGTGATTTCATATTCTCAAAGGAAGAGATAATTAAGCCTCTTATAAAAGAGAAAAAGCTTCAGATTATATTCTCCGGTAAGGCCCACCCCCTGGATGATACGGGAAAAGAGATAGTTGAAAATATAGTAAAGTTAACCAGGGAATACCCGGATTCTGTTGTTTTCCTGCAAAACTACGATATGGAAATAGGAAAAATGCTGACTACAGGTTCTGATGTTTGGCTTAATAATCCAAGACGGCCAAAGGAAGCTTCAGGCACTTCAGGTATGAAGGCAGCAATGAATGGAGTACTAAACCTAAGTATTCTAGATGGCTGGTGGCCTGAGGCCTGCAAGGACGGCATTAATGGATGGCAGATAGGAAATGGATTTGAAAGCCTGGATGAGATTGAACTGGATAGAAATGATTTATCGAGCCTGTACGATGTTCTTTTAAATAAAGTAATCCCAACTTACTATACTGATAAGAATAAATGGGAATCTATGATGAGAGAAAGCATTCTCTCTACAAAAGATTATTTCTCTGTGGAGAGAATGCTGAAAGAATATTATGAAAAACTTTATTAATGAAATTTATGGTTTTTAAAAGCAGCTGCCTTTTGGCAGCTGCTTTTTAATTAGATATTTGTCTTTCTTCTCCTGATTACCATATAAGCTCCTGCCAGGACTAACATTAATCCAGCAGTCATAAGAATTCCCATATCTACAAAGGAACCTGTCTTAACTAAGTTTGTTTGTATATTGTTTATCTTAGCATTATTTATATTTGACAGGAAATAATCACTGCAGCGAGTAATACTTACAGTTATATATCCATCCTTATCAGCCTTTAGGTTATCTCCTATAAGCTCAGTTCAAATTGCATAATAGTATGATTAGAACAAAATGGTATATACCTATATTACCCTACTATGGTATAATATTCTTGTTAGCATTGTCGGATTGCTTAACAAGTTTAATGTAAAAGGGGTTGTTATTGTGAATAAAATTAATAGGTGGTTCTCCAACTAATTTGAAGGATAAGAAACCAACTTTTGAGTAGAACTTATTCCTCACTGAAGGGGTGTAGTAATATGATGAAATTAAAAAACTTGGTACTCGATACTGACCAAGCTGCAAATGAAATTTTAAAGAATTGGGAGCATGACGAATGTAGTCTGAGCTTTTGGCGTGGAAGTGCAAATTATGTATATTTTTTTACTTATAGAAATGAAAAGTATTGGTTGAGATTTTCTAAAAAGGATGAAAAGTCATTAGCCCAAATAAAGGCTGAAATTGAGTTTCTATTATATTTAAATAATAATAATTACCCATCAGTATATCCAATTAAATCTAAAAATGATAAGTATATTGAAGTTATAGAAATAGACTCAGAAACATATTATGCAGTTGTATTTAACAAAGCAAATGGTGTTAATTTAGATATTGATAGTATGACAGAATCACAGTTTGAGTGTTGGGGAAAGTCTCTTGCTTCTTTGCATAACTTATCTAAATCATTCAATCCTAAAGAATATGTTCGAAATAGTTGGAAGGATGTATTGAAATTCACAAGTGATATATTGTCTGATTTCCCAAATGAGAAAAATGCTTTAGAAGAATTAGATAGGGTGAAAAAGTGGCTGAATTCCTTACCAGTGACAAATGATAATTATGGCTTAATTCACTATGATTTTGAATTAGACAATGTTTTTTTTAATAAAAAATCAAACAGATTTGAAGTAATTGACTTTGATAGTTCAATTTATCATTGGTATGTCATGGATATAGCCTGTGCTTTGGGTGATTTACATGAGTTAGAAAGTTCAAAAGCAAAAAGTGGATTGGAGTATTTTTTAAAGGGCTATCGTACCATTAACCATATCGGTGAAGAATATATAACTCTATTGCCTAAATTTGAACGGTTTGGTAATTTGATTAAATTTGCAAAGTTATTGAGGTCATTACAAGACAGTAATTTTGTGCAAGAACCTGATTGGTTGAAGAAATTAAGACCAAGATTACTAAAAAAATGTGATGAATATAGAGAAGGATTTAAAGAAAAATGGGAAATTAGTCTGTGATATATAATATGGTATATTTGTAATATTCTTCACTTATGTTTAATTAATTGAATGCAAAAATGTATGCTAATAAATCATTTTAGCATACATTTTTTTTGTAAAAACAACTGCAATTTTAGTTTTTGTACTCCTAAAGTAAACCCGTTATCTATATTTAAGACAACTCTTATTTCTTATTTCTTTCTACAAGTTTCGTTTCAATAATATAATGCGAAACATCATTTTCGTTTTCTAAGCAGCTTATAAGAAGCTTTGCAGCACTGTATCCCAGCTTATCTGAATTAATATCCACCGATGATAATGGTGGATCCTGATATTCTGAAAGAGGAGTGTTATTAAAGCCTACCAGAAATATACCATCCTGCTTTCTCTCCCTAATCGCCCTTATAGCACCAAATGCCAGCTGGTCATCACAGGTCAAAACAGCATCCGGCTTTATAAAATCCAATATTTTATTCATGGCTGAATAGCCAAGTTCTTCGTTAAATTCATTATTTTCAATAATTATATTCTTATTGCAGTCAATTCCATGGACCTGAAGAGATTTTAAAAATCCTTCAAGTCTGTCATTAGATACATTCCAGTCGCTGGGACCTCCTATATATGCTATATTTTTATAGCCTTTATCAATAACGGAATCTGTAACCTGATACATAGCACCAAAATTGTCATTATCTACCCAGAGAACATCATCAGCCTTTTCAGGTCTTCCAATTACAACAAAGGGATAGTTCCTCTTTTTTAATAATTCAATACATTTATCTTTTGTCTTTGAAACCAGAAGAATTATTCCATCTACCAATTTACTGTCAGTATAATCTTTTATTATATTTACCTCATCCTTCTCATTTTTACCGAATGAATACATAATGTTATACCCTTTTTTTTGCGCATAAATACTTATTCCCGCCATTACCTGAATGTAGAATGGATTATGAAATAAATCCTCTGCAGTATCCGGCAAAACCAGGCCTAAAATTTTCGAGCTGTTAACGGCCAGACTTCTTGCAATTACATTAGGATGATAATTTAATTTTTTTGCAGCTTCCATTACTCTGGCTTTAGTCTCATCACTAATCCTTGGACTATTGCCAAGCACTCTTGAAACTGTTGAAGGAGAAACCCCAGCTTCTTTTGCTACATCCTTTATTGTAGTACTCAATAAATCACACCCTACATCTTTAATATTATGAAAACTGCAGGTACCCTTTTAAACCTGCAATTTCTCTTAAGATAGCCTACTCAGCCTATAAGCTGTCTTTTAAATTATATTTCGGTAAAAATACAATGTATATTCACCGGAGCTGAAGAAATAAACCCTAGTTGTTAAGTTTTCATGTATATTGCTAACCTTTTTGAAAATCAAAACTTTACATACGGTGTGCAATCGTTTGCACAATTAATATTATAAGATATGTAATGATTTATGTCAATATTTAAAAAATTAAACATCTGACCGCTGTTTACGACCAGATGTTAATGCTGTTTTCATATTACGTGTTTAATTATAATTTATTTCTTATATTCTTCTTATATTCTTCTTATATTCTTCTTTTACTGATTTATTAAATTCTGCATCATTTATCATATCATTTGCTGTCATTACAAGACCGTAAACCGCTTTAACCATTTGGTCCTCTGCATAGTCTGTAAGTGTCTCCCTGGCGAATTCTATGGTATGGGAAGCCACAGGTACTTTAGTAATAGCAAACCAGGCATGAAGTGCAGGTACAACATAGCTTACATTTCCTGCATCAGCAGATCCGCAGGTTGTTTCCATTTCTTTAATACTTTCAACTCCTGCGTCATTCATATATTTCATATATCTATGCATCAGATTAAAATTTGATATAAAATCATCGTTGGATTTTTCATAATTTCTTATTTTAAGTTCTGTTCCCGCAGCCAAGGAAGCACCATAGGCACAATTTTTTACTTTTTCCACTAACTCTTCAACCTGTTTTTTGCTCTCTCCACGGACATAAAATTCATTTACCGCAAGATCAGGTACAATATTTGCCGCTCTTCCCCCTTCTCTTATTATTCCATGAATTCGTGCACTTTGAGGAATGTGCTCCCGAAGTCCGTTAAGATTATTAAACATATTGATTGCAGCTTCCAGTGCATTAATTCCTTTCTCAGGACAGGCTGCGGCATGGGCTGTACGTCCTATAAAAGAAAACTCCAATGCTTCCATGGCAAGAGATTTCATAGAGGCAGCATTATGGTCTGCCGGATGAGCTTCAAAAACGGCATCTACATCCTTAAACACATCCGCTTTAGCCATATCTACCTTCGCTCCGTTTGTTTCTTCAGCAGGTGTTCCAAAAACAATTACTTTTCCGCTTTTTATAATTTTAGATAAAGCTATACCGGCTCCGGTACTGACTGCTCCCAAAAGGTTATGTCCACAGCCGTGTCCGATTTCAGGCAGAGCATCATATTCAGCAAGAAAAGCAGCAGTTTTATCTCCTATACCTGTATCGTATACAGCCTTAAAGGCAGTTTCAATTCCTAAATAGGATTTTTCTACTTTAAAACCATATTTCTCAAGTAATGCAGTATGGGCTCCGGCTGCAAGATATTCTTTATTTCCCAGTTCCGGGTTTTTATAAATATAATCACTTAATTCCTTTAGTTCTGCTTTAATTTCATTTATTACAGACATAACTTTAATATTCATATGCATCATCCCTTTATCAGATATGTATTTCTTCCCCTTTTCTTAGCTTCGTATAATGCTTCATCAGCTCGGTGATATAAATTCTTATAATTAAATATATTTTCGTTTATTATGGCAGCTCCGGCAGTTATTGTAACTCTGTTTGATATTTTTGAATATAAATGCTCTAAATTTTCAGCCTCCAATTTTGAATATATCCTGCTAATTATCTTATCACATCTTTCAGCATCTGTGTTTTCCATAATGATTAAAAATTCATCCCCGCCATATCTGAAGGCTTTTCCGCTGCATTTGTTTACAGCTTTCAAAATAATATCTGCAACAGTTTTTATACAGTTATCTCCTTTAACATGCCCATAATTGTCATTAAACTGTTTTAAATAATCAATATCTATCATTATTGCAGCTAAGGGCATATCCTTTGTGCCATAAATAGAGGTACTTCCTTCCAAATATTCACTTAAAGCATGTCTGTTATATAATAGTGTAAGCCCGTCCAGATGGCTTATTTCTTCCAGATACTTAGTCTTTATCTGGTTAGTTACTGCCACAGAAACATAGGAAGCCATTATTCTTAAAATCTCCAGATTTTTATAAGAAAATGTATGGGATATACGGCTTTGAGCAGTAATCCCTCCTATAACCTGATTTTCATAAATAAGAGGACAAAACAGAATTGAACGGCAGTTAGAATTATAAATCAGCCTGGCTATTTCTTCATTATATTTGCTTTTATATTCATTTATATCCTTAGTATCATATATTACTATTTCCTGATTTGCCTTTATTGATAAATTCATAAGTATAGAATCATCATCCAGGTCAAATGTTTCATAAGTTATGCCATCCTTATCATCATAGAAATGATATTTCAGCTTGCTGTCTGCATTATCAATAATGGCAATTCCAAAATTATTCAGCTTCAAAATATTGGGCAGATTGCTTATCAGAATTTTAAATATTTTGTTAATATCCAGGCTGGATGTGATAGCATTTCCGACCACTGCCAATGCCTTTAAGGTATTTACGGAGAATTCAAGTTCCTCCAGCTGCAATTTAGAAGATGCGGTTGAATAGGTTTCAGATAAATAGTTTACCTGCATGTCTTTCATTAAGCTATTTGACATCTCATTAAGCTGCTGTTTTTTAAGAAGTGTCTCATAGGCATTTTTATAATCCTCTTCAAATTTGTATATATTGTGAAGCATACCATATATCTCTTTCTGTTTCACATAGGATTTTACCTCAGCTGCTAATGATAAGGCTTTAATCAGTACATCTTTTACAGCACTATATTCCTTCCTGCCATATAAAGTTCTATAAAAGATAGAGTATACATCCAGTACATCATACTTGGTACCATACTTATTTATATCTGTTAATGCATTCTGAAATATATCCTGTGCCTCTTTTAAATTTTTTTCGCTTAATACAATCAGCGCCGCATCCAGGCTTCTGCAGAATGAAAGCCCAACTTTATCCTCTACTGCAGCAGACTCTTTTCTGCTCTGTTCTAAATAAGACTTGGAATCAGCATAATTTTCTTTATAGCAGTATACCTCAGCCATATTAAATAAAATAATAGCATTAAGCTTTATATCATTATTTTCTTTTGAAAGTAAAAAACATTCATTCAAATATTTTAATGCTGAATCATATTCTTTTAAGCTTGTAAATAATATGGCAATATTGTTTATTGTTGAAAATCTATGTATTTCAAATGCCCTTTCGCTGTTAATTATATTAAGAACTTCCAGCATGTATTTTAAAGCATTTCTAAAATCCCCTGTTTCAGTGAAAAGCAGAGACAAACCAGTAAGGGCATATATCTGTCCTTTAGAATCATTAATCTCTTTAAAATTTGCATAAGACCTTTGATAGCTTTCAAAAGATTCCTGAAAGAGACCTTTATTAAATGCTAACTGACCAACATATTTTGATGCATAACCAATAGCTGCTTTTTCATTTTTATTAACTGCCTCAGTATATAGTTCTTTAGCAAGTTTTTCTGCATCAGCTGATTTATTACTGTTTACTTTTTCTTCGATTTCATTCAGTTTATTTTGAAATACCGTATCCATCTTTTCACTCCATTTTTGAGGTTTGCCATCTATTTGTATAAATATATATAATTATACATCTTTTTAATAGCATATCAATATAATATATCGTCTGATTTATGATAAACCTTTAGCTAAAAATCGCCTTTGAACAAAACATTTCTAAGGCGTTTGGTAAACTTACCCGCCACCTAAAAAGGCGGGAACTTCTTGGGTAATTTATGTATAATCGAAAAAAACTGCCTTATCGGCAGTTCCTTTAAATATAACTTAGCTTAATTTTTCTTATCTGAAAAAGTCAGTAAACCACTTAAACTAGTTTACTGACTTTTAATTTATTTTTTCCAGCCTTCTTTTATTATTCCTGTTTGTCTGTATGATGAAATTGCTTCATTGACCTGATCGAAACATTCCCTGATTCCTGTTCCGGAAGATTCAAAAGTATCTGCAAATCCAGCATCTATTCCTATTAATTCAGCATTCCGGGCAGCATCCTGATTTGCTGCCAGAAAAACAAACTGCCATTTATAACCGTAAGTTTGAAGCCTTATCTTATCAAATACCTGCTGCCTTGTGTATTCCTTACCGGAATTATCCTCTCCGCCATTTAGAATGGCAAAAATTACTCTTTCAGGTCTTTCTTCTTCTGGGGTATCTGATAATCTTGCTCCCACATCATCAATCGCTTTCCCAACAGCATCTAAAAGTGCTGTGGTTCCTGAAGGAACATAGGATTTTTTCGTAAGTCTTTTAACATTTTGAATATCAGTACCAAAATACAAATACTTAAAATCAGTATCAAATAGAACTACTGTCATAGCAGCCTGTCCTGCTTCTTCCTTTTGAGCTTTTACAAATTTGTTAAAGCCTCCTATCGCATCTTTCTCAATAGCCTTCATAGAACTACTCTTGTCAATAACACAAACAATTTCTGTTAATCCTTTTTTTGACATAATTAATACCTCCTAAATAAAATAATAATTTATATGATTTGTTAAATGGCGCTTCCTATATTATTGAATGTTTTTATAAATAATTTACCTAAAAAATTATTATTCCAATTAAAAAACTTATAACATGGTGAAAACTTTAAGTAAACTAATAGAAATGCCATTAAAATGTTTAGCATATGCAGTATGGTATACTTGGTTAGATATAAAATATTGGTTTACAGAAATGATATAAAAGGAATATGAAAAAATTTAGTTGCTATATCTGATTAAAATTAAAATCTACATTCATAATTAATTATTTAATCTCCATAAAAATCCCCAAGTATAGAATCAATTATTAATTGTTATATATTCTATATTTTTGTTTATTTTCCTTTATTTCCTTAAAAATTTTTACTTATATAAAATTCAGCTGCAGCTGCTGCAAAAGCCATAATAGCTGTTATTATGAGAAACCTGCAGATTAATTTTTCGTCTTCTTTTATGCAGCTTAACCCGCTTATCAAATTTAAAATTCCTAATAAAATAAAGCCTACAGGATAAAGGTATAAATTCTTTGGAAATAAGATAGATACTGCTGATAAAATTATAGTAATAACTGCCAGGGAAACATTTAATAACCTCATGATTTTTCTATTATTATAAAGCTTTAATGTCAAATAATAGATAGGTATGGCAAAAACCGCTAAAACAGATATCTTTCCAATTGAGTTTAAATTAATATAATTATCTAATATATCTCTTATAATTTGAGATATAATGTATGCTGTAAAAAAAGCCCAGACTTCTCTTAAATTTTTCAATGTATATTCTCCTTGTTACATATTGATCAGATTTTTTGCCCATTCCTCAATTTTTTCATTTCCGCTTATTACAAATTCCTGACCCCTGCCCACACTCTGTAAAATACAATAATCATTATATAACTTCCATACAGGTTTTCCGGATTTACTTACCAGGCTTTCATGGAACGTGATTTTAGTGTTAAAGTTCGGATGAAAAAATCTAGGTAGTTTCCAAATGGACCTGTTCTTTTGTCCATCACAGGTAAGTACTTGGGATTTATTATATGGAAGTACTCCAAAACCTGGCATATTATTATTAAAGCTTAGGCTTTTTGCTCCTATATAGGCTGTATTTCTTTTTCTCCGTCTGTCATAATAATGAGGATGAGATAATTTCAAATCTTCATATTTACTATCTGTATTAATACTTTCAATTTCTCCAATCTGAAGATATCCCCATATTAACTGCTTGTCCGTTCCTTTTACGTAAGAATATTTTCCGTTAATCTTCTTTACATCTCTAAACCATCCAAAGAATAAAAACAGGTCCCCCTTTTCCACTTTATGATTACTAAGGTGCGACTGAGATCTGCTGCATTGTCCAAAAATACCCTTCCAATTAGCTTTGCGGTTCTCTACTGTATCTCTTTTTATGTCAGGATCCAAATGTACATATCGGTCATCAAAGCCGGTAATACCTATTTCATTCATAATGTCTGAGTATTTAATACTATTTTTAAATATAAGGTCTTTATAGGTTATTCCTGTATTCGTACCATTATCTTCATTATCCTCAGGTATTGGAAGTGAAAGCAGCTTTCCTTCATCAATAAATAAAGGACTTGGATAACCGCCGGCTGCAGAATCAAAACCCTTTCTGCTTAAAATTATTTTCATATAATTACCACCTATTTCTAATATTTTCCATTTTAACACAAATCCTAATCAATGCCAAATATTTTTTAAGTTTGTCCCTTCTATTTAAGTACTCTTCTGTAAACTGACCCTTTTACTTCAATTCAATTAAAATCTTATATATTTATTTTAATATATTAGGTATATTATAACATATATGTCAAATGATATATCCATCAGCAATTTAATTGAAATTTATATATGCCAGCATTTAATTAAGGTTTATACTATAAATAAATCTGTTTTGAAGGTGATTAACTTGAAAAAATATAAATGGGAACTAAAGCTAGGAATAATACTTATAGGAATATCATTTATTTTATATTATATTGATTATAGATTATTTGGCACTGCTTCAAAAATTTATGACAATATTTTAACTCAAATTGCTTTCTTACCAATATATGTTCTAATTGTAACAATGGTATTAGAACAGGTTCTTTACAATAAAGAAAAACAAGCTGTTATTTCTAAGATGAATATGGTAGTTGGTCTATTTTTCAGTGAAATAGGAATAGACCTTTTGAAAATAATCTTATGCTATGATATGAATCTCAGTAAGTCAGGCAGCCAATTATATACTGAAGAAATTTTTAATGATAAATATAAGTTTTATATTAAAAAATTCAAGGATTATCAGCCTGATATACAGACTGATAATGAGCAGCTTATCAGCCTCAGATTATTTATGGAAGTTAAAAGGGAATTTCTTCTGCAGTTGATGCAAAATCCAAACCTATTAGAGCATGAGTCATTTACTGAGCTTATGCTGTCGGTGTTTCATTTGCTTGATGAGTTAAACATAAAAGATGATTTTAAAGAGCTAGAAGATCATAAACACATTAATCTTGACATAGAAAGAGCCTACCTGGGGCTTATCCTGGAATGGCTGTCTTACATGAAGCATCTAAAGGAAGAATACCCCTATCTTTATTCAATAAAATTGAGACAGAATCCATTTAAAAGATAGGCTGTCAATTTGGTTTACAACTTTATCAGACTAATAAAGATACTTAAAAAGTGCACCTCTAAATGTTATGCATCTAACATTTTGGGTGCACTTTAATATTGATTTCCTTGGAAAATATTTTATTATCATTACATTAATATATTTAAAGATAATGAATAGCTTCCACCAGAAATTACCTATAAATTCCTTTAATTTTCTAACTGAGCTTGATAAACGATTTTGGAAATATGTGCGATTTTTTCAGCAGAGTCAGATATTCCATCTGCATACATAACAATAATATAAGGCTTGTCCGTAAAAACTATGCCAACATCATTAACATAGGTGCCATAATTTCCAATTTTATGAGCTGTTAAATATTGAGGCACATATTTATCAATTCTGTCATGAAATATAGTTTGTTTCATAATGCTTATTAAATGTGAATTGTACTGATCATTTCTATTTTCATAGAGATTTTTCAATAACCTGAACTCCATCTCCGGTGTTATTTTATTATTAACTGTATCCACAGTTATTCCGGTCATATCACAAACAGCTTTTCTTACAGCTTGTCCGCCACCAAGTCTTGCCTGAATCATTTTAGTTGCAATATTGTCTGAATAAATAATTGAATAATCCAATAATTTTTGAACACTAACAGGATTTTTTAATGTGGTATTTATCTGTCCCTGCAATATTCCTGTTCCTTCTTCATAATATATGCTTTTGTATGAAAGCCCTTCAGACAGGCTTAATCTGTTCTCTCTTACCCAGTTATAAGCTACCATATTCATTCCTACTTTATAAGTGCTGGCAGCCGTACAAATCTTATTTCCGTTTATAGATATTTTTTCACCTGTGGTTAAATCGTAATAAATAAATCCAATCCTGTTTATGCCGCTTCCCAGATAACTCCTTATCCTGCTTTCTAATGTCCCTGCCTTTTCATGCAGATCAGTATCATAATTTCTAATATCTTTCTTACTCTTTATAGATGTTTCTGTTCCCTTATCATAATTTCCCGATTGGGTCAAATTATTCTTTGACTGATAATTTTTTAATATACTTACAGTAGTATCTCCAAATCTTCCATCAGCAGTAATATCGTAACCAATATCATATAATTTCTTTTGGAATTCTAATACTCCGTTTCCCTTATCTCCGGCCTTATAAATTATAAGTGCATTTTGCCTGGCTTCCTCCTCCTTTTTCTTCTTTTCCGCCTCAGCTTTTTTATTTTCAGCATCTATTTTTTTTTGCTGTTCTGCAGCTGCTAATTTTTGAGAATCCGCCTTATTTTTATAATTAATTGAAACTGCAGATATAATGCCAATTGATAATATTAAAACTACTGATGTGAAACCTGCTAATATGCCTTTCTTTTTAATGGCAAATCACTCCTTACAGAATAA
>JAJBWD010000307.1:0-3886 GCA_032907345.1 Bacillota bacterium
ATTATTATTATTTAATAATTATTATTTGTTAATAATATTATATACTTTTAGGTTGATTTTGTAAAGGGGAAACTTGTAGATGCCACCCAGTTCACTTTTCACTTTTCATGCATCTTCCGTAGCAGCAGATAAATACTGGATTCAACAGCCCTGATTTTGACATAATGCTTTTGCAGATGATATCATAGTAGCTGTAACGTTAAAAATTTATTTTATAAAGGAAATTTAAAGGTGTATATGAAAAGCTGGTTATTTAATGATAGAAAATTTTACAAAACCATGTTATTGCTTGCTCTTCCAATTGTTGCCCAAAATCTAATTTTATCTTCTTTGAATCTGGTGGACAATATTATTATAGGCGGGCTAAATGCTGTTGCTATTGCAGCTGTGGGACTTGCAAATCAATACTTTTTCCTTTTGAACCTTGTACTGTTTGGAATATGCAGCGGTTCCTCCATTTTTATCGCACAATTTTGGGGAAACAGAGATATAAAAAACATAAAAAGGGTTTTAGGACTCAGCCTCATAACAGGGGTTACTGCTTCAGCTGTATTTACAGTGCTTGGACTTGTTTTCCCAAGGCAGATTTTAAAGTTGTTTTCTAACGATGCTGATGTTATTAAAATGGGAAGTGATTATCTGAGGATCATAGTATTCAGCTATGTACTTTCAGCAGTAAGTTTTTCTTATTCCTTTGCACTTCGGAGCATTAGGCAGGTAAAAACGCCTATGTATGTGAGTGCTGTGGCATTAGGGATAAATACATTTCTTAACTATTCCCTAATATATGGTATGTTTGGGCTTCCAAGGCTTGGCATCAGAGGTTCCGCCATAGGGACACTTATTGCAAGAACTGTGGAAATGACACTTCTTTTATTTATAGTTTATAAAAATAAACTTCCTATAGCAGCTTCCTTTAAAGAACTGTTTGACCTGCCGGGAGAATTTGTAAAGAGATTCTATAAGATAACCAGTCCGGTAATACTTAATGAGTCTGTATGGGCACTGGGCGTTTCCATTTATTCTGTGGTTTATGCACATATGGGTACGGATGTCATTGCATCTACCACCATATCCAGTACCGTAGAGAGAATCATTTGGGTTATTTTCCTGGGACTTGGCAATGCCTGCGCCATAATGATTGGAAATAAAATCGGCGAAGGTAAGGAAGATGAGATATTCTTATACGCCAAAAGATTTATTGTTATAAATCCTTTAAGTGCTGCGGTTATGGGTGTTATAGTATATTTCATATCACCTGTTTTCCTGATGGCTTATAATATATCACCCACAGTGCTGGAGTTCGCAAGAAAGAATTTAATTGTTTTCTCCATATTCCTGGCATTTCGGGCCTTCAACTTTACTTCAATTGTGGGAATACTCAGAAGCGGAGGAGATACCACATTTTCCTTATTAGTTGATTTAGGAGGAGTATGGCTGGTGGGAGTGCCTATGGCCTTTCTTGGAGGAATGCTGCTGAAGCTTCCAATATATTATGTGTATGCTATGGTATCCTGCGAGGAAGTCTTTAAAGTTATTTTAGGGCTGCCGAGAATATTATCGAAAAAGTGGATCAACAACTTAACTTAGGTGCCACCCAGGTCACATTTCACATTTTGTAAATTTGCTAATTTTGCGTAAAAATATACCTCCTTTGTTTTTTATTCCGGTTGAAAAACCTGATTTTATTTAACAAAAGAGGCTCTTTTTTTATTCATGGTTAAAGCATTTTAACTATTATCTGTAAATGAACTGAAAGCTTCCTTTTGGCGCCATCAGTCCATGTTCCAGTAAATCGGATAATGCCTTTAACTTAACAGATACCTGCTCCAAAGACCAGGAAAATATACCCGGGTCAAAGAGAAAACAGTATACAGAGAGAATGATTTCAGCAGTCTCTTCAGGCCTGCTGCACTGAAACAGTTTTTCATCTGTACCCTGCTTAATAATACCTGTCACAATGGGAGTAAGAGAACATAATATTTTTGCAAGAGATTTCTGATGTATTGCTGCATTCTGCTGCTGATGAAGATATTCATCTATAGATGAGTCCACCATGAAGCTTCTGTAGCTCTGAATCAGTAATGCCAGCTTTTCTACAGCATTCACCTCTGCATTATCAATTACAGCCCTGCATTTTTCAATTATTTTGCTATATTCCCGTTCAACCAGCCCATCAAAAATTTCCTCTTTAGATTTAAAGTAATAATAGATACTTCCTTTTCCGATGCCGGCTTTCTTTGCAATATCACTTACAGAGCAGGCAGCCCCTTTATCCTCTGCCAATAAATCCATCATAGCGTTTAGTATCAGTTCTTTTTTATCCATTCTAAGTACACCTGCCTTAAAACAAATTATAACATAATCAGTATTACTTGACCACTGGTCGAAAAAATGATATCATAAATATAGTTTCGACCAGTAGTCGAATTTTTATGCTGTTAATATAGGCTGCGTAGTTTTATCATATTATTATAGGGGGATAGCTCATGATACAGTTTATAATTTTTACAATACTTCTTCTTTTAATCCTGGGAAGCCTTTTAAGAGAAATAATTTTGGGAATACAATGGATTATAAAAAAACGTAAAAATGCTGATCTGAATAAAACCAGATTTAAGTTAAAAAGAAATGCTGCAGTAATAGGATTTTTGTTAGTGACTATGTTTGGATTTATAGCCTTCAGTCATTTTTCAGCCAGTACGCCATCAATTAAGAATAACCAGGGAAAAATTCTGCCGGGAAGTATTGCAGAATTAAGAAAAGTGGAGCTGAACGGAAGACAGGAGTGGATAAGCATACGGGGAGAAAACAAAAACAATCCGATACTGCTGTTTCTGGCAGGAGGTCCGGGAGGCACCCAGATGGCAGCCTGCCGCTATAATCTGAAAGGACTGGAAAAAAATTTTGTAGTGGTAAACTGGGACCAGCCCGGTTCAGGCAAGTCATATTATGCAGTAAATCAAAAAAGTTTAACTGTGGACACATATATCCAGGATGGTTATGCACTTACTAAATATTTATGCAATAACTTTGGTAAGGAAAAAATCTATCTGGTAGGTGAATCCTGGGGAAGTGCCCTGGGCATTTTCTTAGCTGAAAAACATCCGGAATTATATCATGCGTTTATTGGGACAGGTCAAATGGTAGACTTTGTTGAAACAGAAAAATTAGACTATGAGAAAGCATTAGAAATAGCTCAGGCTAAAAGTAATATTAAATTAATTAATAAATTAAAAGCTAACGGCATTCCCCCATATTACGGATCAGATGTTACCTGGAAGAGCATGGAATACTTAAATTATTTGAATGTTTATATGGATTATAATCCCGAAATTCAAAATCCCGGATTTAATACATTTAAAGATATTTTTTCCCCGGAATATGACATCATAGACAAAATAAATTATATATGGGGAGTTATCAAGACCTTTAACCATGTTTATCCCCAGCTTTATAATACTGATTTAAGAAAGGATTATACTAAAATTAAAATACCAGTATATTTCTTCATAGGCAGACATGACATTAATGCTCCAACCTCATTAGTTGAAGATTATTATAAGGTTTTAGAAGCGCCCAATAAAGAAATTGTCTGGTTTGAGCATTCCGGACACAGCCCATGGATTAATGAAAGTGATAAATTCGTTAAGGAATTAAATTTAATTGCTAATAAATTTTAGTTGCATCTAAATTGTATGGTCCCCACTACTATAGGTGGAGGCTTAGATTTCTGCTTCAGGTGGGGCAGAGTCTCCACCTGAAAATTTCCATGCTCAGCTTTAGCAAAGCAAAATACATCATTTTATTCACATAACTCGTACTACTTTTTGTCTACTTATACACATTTATGCGCAACTTTTTGTGCCACCCAGGGCACATTTCA
>JAJBWD010000308.1:0-7160 GCA_032907345.1 Bacillota bacterium
GATGAATATCATTTTGCTGATTCAAGTCAGCAGCCATAAAAAATAATTACAAAAGGTTTTATAAGTTATCTTTTCATATTATAAAAGTTTGGCCAAAATAATTGCTGCTTTAATAAATTTTACAGTAATATATTGACATGGCAGGATATTCTATTAAACCTAAGGAGGATATATGGAAAGTATAAAAATATTCGATGCTGAATACAGATTCATGAATATAATCTGGGATAAGTGTCCTATTCCAAGCACAGATTTAGTTAAACTGGCAAAGGAAGAGTTGGGATGGAAAAAATCAACTACCTATACGGTAATCCGAAGATTATCAGAACGGGGAATTATAAAGAATGAAAATGCCATGGTTTATGCATTGATAGAAAGGCAGCAGGTTATGATATCAGAAACAGAAGAGCATATCGATAAGATCTATGATGGCTCTCTAAAACTTTTTTTCACCACTTTTTTACAAAGAGAAAAATTAACAAAGGATGAAATCGAAGAGCTAAAGAAAATAGTAAAAGAGTATGATAAGGAGGGTTAATTATGCTTCATAATGCTTTTTATGCATTATTAAAAATGAGCATTTTTGCTTCTGCTGCTGTAATTATTATTATAGGATTACGATTACTGCTGGGCAGAAAGCTTCCAAAATATTTCTGCCATATACTTTGGATTTTTGTTTTGTTAAGGCTTCTTGTTCCGTTTTCCCTTACTTCTGTGTTCAGCATTGTTAATGTTATACCTGTACCCGAAACAGCAGTCAGCAGTACGGAGTACACAGACTCTGATAAATTGCCAAATATCAGTGAATCTGAAAACCAAGCGGCAATAAAAAATCCAACTGAGACTGAAACTGAAACTAAAGAATTAACTTCAATTTCAAAACCGGCAGCAGCAAAAGTTGTTTCCCAAAATCAAAAAATTAACTTAAGTAATATATTTCCCTGGATTTGGATAGCTGGTTTATTAAGTTTATTACTGTATTCGGTTTATTCCTATATATCTGCATGGACTAAATTAAAAACAGCAGTTATATGCAGCAAGGATTATATATACGATTGCAAAGAAAAGCTGGGTTTAAAAAGAAATATCCAGATGTATGTATCCGATAAAATACCTACACCTATTGTATTTGGTCTTATCAGGCCGAAAATAATTCTCCCCGTAAATACTGCTGAAAATTCTAATGAATCGGAGCTTAGGTATATTATAACCCATGAACTGGTTCATATAAAAAGATTTGATAATATTGTAAAAATACTCTGGGTTATATCCTTATGTATTTATTGGTTTAACCCCATGATTTGGCTTGGATTCATAATATCTCAAAAGGACATGGAAATGTCCTGTGATGAGAAAGTTCTTACCCTGAACAATGAGGATATTAGAAGTGAATATGCCTCATCACTGATTAATCTTGCAGCAAAACAGAATATGCTCTTTAACGGAGGAATACTGGCCTTTGGTGAAAGTAATATAAAAAGCAGAATTAAGGGAATTATGAAATTTAAAAAGCCAAATTTTATAATCGGAATTTTATCATTTATTATACTTGCAGCTATTGGCCTTTCCCTTCTTACAAATGGAAGCAGGAAGGCTGAAGCACAAGTTTTTGATAAAAGCAAGGTTCAGGATTATCAATTGGAAACTGTGATAATAAATGACTGTACTGCCAAAGAGGGCCCTTCTGATAGTTATAAAACAGCAGGCAGTTTAAAGTACGGTGATATTATATTTATCACAGGAAAAAACAATGACTGGCTGCAGGCAAATTCAAAGGACGGCAGTACAAAATATTGGGTTAATTCTAAATATGTAGTAAGTGAGAGTAAGCATTCAGAATATAATTTAGGGATTATAACTAAAGATAAGGTATCTGTAGGTACAGTACCCCTGATAAAGGGAAATCTTATTCAGATTCTTATTAAGGATAAGGATAAATCCTGTGTTACCATAAGAGATATAGATGTTAATGTTGGAAAAACAGGATGGATAGATAACAGCTCTTATACCATGGCTAAAGAGGGAGTTTATTATAACCAGGCGTACCTTAAAAAAGGAGCTCAAATTTATGAAAAACCATCAGTAAATTCACTGATAGTTAACAGCAGCTTCGATTATGACCTTTTTGTTAATATAAAAGAAGAAAAAGATGGATGGGTTTTAATTTCATCCTATGGGCCTGTTAACGGCTGGGCTGAAAAGGATTATATTTACCTTCCTTCTGCAGCACCCGGTGAGATAAGTGCAAATATAATAAGTCCTTCTGTCTCTGATAATTTTAAAGTTAAGCTGCTGAAGTCAGTTCAGGAAATGGAAAATATGGAGCCTGGAGTAGGAGACTGGCAAATAAAATATTGTAATAACGGTCGAATAATTATTTATAATTATTCTCATATTATGGCTATCAATGTTTCTGGAAATAATAAAGGAATATATTCAATTATAGATCTTCGGAATTTAAAGGTAGGAAGTTACCAGGGTTCTGTAGTTGCTGAAATGTACCCAAGTCCCGATGGATTGGCTTTAATCCTTGGAACAGCAGCCCATGAAGCGGATATTAAAATTACAGGCGGCCTTTACCTCTGTAATTTACTTGATGGCTCAGTAAAAGAGCTGGAAACTAATTATAACCTGGCAGATAACAAAGTCACCTGGTACAGGAATATGACAAGTTCTGCCATGCTGCCCTGGGGTGTATTAATTAAAGGACCAGATAAAAAAATATTCTATGATATGGGTAAACAGAAAAAGCTGGCTTCCATTCCTTCAGGCTATAAAGAAACACCGGTAAAAACAGGATATATTGAAGATTTGCAAAATGAATATTATAACTGGTATAAGATAGATGAAGAAAATGTTATAGGTTCACCCTATAAAAAAGGAGCTGCCAGCTCAGAAGATTTAAAGCTAAGTGACTTTCGCATTGTAAAAATAAATTTAAAAACTAAAAATGAAGAAATACTATTTAAAATTAATTGAGGGATCTACATTCCCTCAGTTTTTTTATTTAACCCAGAATGAATATATAACTATGCTCTGATAAGTATATTATTTATAAAATTACGAAAAATACTTTAAGAAGCTAATTTTATGTTCTACCTTTAATTCAAAATGAGGTGAAATTATGATTAAAAAATCATTTGGTATTCTTCAGCAGGTTGGTAAGGCGCTTATGCTTCCCGTTGCACTGCTTCCGGCAGCCGGAATACTTCTGGCTTTCGGCAATGCTCTGCAAAATCCACAATTTTTGACTGCAGCCCCCGCCCTTAATGCGTCCTGGGTTCAGTCTCTGGCTAAAGTTATGGAATCTTCAGGAAGTATAATATTTTCCAATTTAGCCCTTCTCTTTGCCGTAGGAGTAGCAGTTGGCTTGTCGGATGGAGATGGAGTTGCGGGCCTTGCTGCCATAGTAGGATTTTTAATCATGAATGTTACCATGGGGCTTATTGCCGGGGTAAATTCAGGTATGGTAGGCAGTAATCCGGCATACGCCAGTGTACTTGGGATTCCAACTCTTCAAACTGGAGTTTTCGGAGGAATTATTATAGGTATAGTTGCAGCTTCAGTTTATAAAAAATATTATAAAATAGAACTTCCTCCATACTTAGGCTTCTTTGCCGGAAAAAGATTTGTTCCTATAGTTACCGCAGTGTATTCATTATTTATAGGAGCAGCATTAACATTTATATGGCCTGTCATTCAGGGAGGACTTAATGCCTTCTCACACAATATGATAGATACAAACAGAACAGTAGCTGCTTTAGTTTTTGGTATTATTGAGAGAGCACTTATACCCTTTGGTCTTCACCACATATTTTATAATCCTTTCTGGTATCAGTTTGGAGAATATGTAAATAAAGCGGGCCAGGTGGTTAATGGTGATCAAAACATATTCTTTGCCCAGTTAAAAGATGGAGTTCCATTTACAGCAGGTACATTTATGACAGGTAAATTTCCCTTCATGATGTTTGGGCTTCCTGCGGCAGCTTATGCCATATACCATGAAGCTAAGCCTGAAAACAAAAAAATGGCTGCAGGAATAATGGGTTCAGCTGCACTTACATCATTTTTAACGGGAATTACAGAGCCCATAGAGTTCTCATTTTTATTTGTGGCTCCTGTATTATTTGCTATGCATTGTTTATTTGCAGGACTTTCATTCATGGTAATGCAGATTTTAAATGTTAAAATAGGAATGACATTCTCAGGCGGTATTATCGATTTTCTTTTATTCGGTGTTATGCCAAACAGAACTGCCTGGTGGCTTGTAATACCTGTAGGGCTGGCATTTGCAGTAATTTATTATTTTGGTTTCAGGTTTGCCATAAGAAAATGGGATCTTAAGACTCCCGGACGAGAAGTTGAAGTACTAAATACAGAAAAAAGCAGTGTAAAAGCTGAAAAACTTCCATCAGCAATACTTGAAGCACTGGGAGGCAAAGATAATATATCCTATCTGGATGCCTGTATAACAAGGCTTCGTATTTCTGTTAACGATATTAAAAATGTTAATAAGGCTGAACTTAAAAGCCTCGGTGCTGCAGGGGTAATTGAAGTAGGAAATAACATTCAGGCAATATTTGGGCCAAAATCAGACAGCATAAAGATGCAGATTAAAGATATAATGGCTGGAAAAGTTCCCGTTTCTTCAGAAGAGAATGATGATGGACCTGATTCTGTAATAGAAATTAAAAGTAAAGGTAAGCTTTCTATAACTGCTCCCGTTGAAGGAAAAATAATATCTATTACAGATGTTCCGGATGAGGTTTTCTCACAAAAATATATGGGAGATGGTTTTGCAATTGAACCTTTGAAGGGTGAGGTGGTATCGCCTGTAGATGGAGAAATTACATCCTTCTTCCCTACAAGGCATGCCTTTGGGATAACAGCAGATAATGGCCTGGAGGTTCTTGTTCACTTTGGTTTGGATACAGTAAATCTAAAGGGCGAAGGCTTTGAAGCACTTAAAAATCAGGGTGATAAAGTTGCAGCAGGAGAGATGATATTAAAAGTTGATATAGATAAGATAAAAGATAAGGTTCCTTCAATAATAACACCTGTGGTATTTACCAATCTTGAAGAAGGAATGAAAATTTCAGTTAACATAGGTGAAAATGTAAAGCTTGGCCAAGAAAATATTGCTGAAGTAGGTTAATTAAATATATTAAAGTTAATCAGAAGAATCTTTTTAATAGATTCTTCTTTTTTTCGTTTTTTATATATTAGACATTATCAAGAATTGTTTATATATTTATAGACATTATTGTATTTTAGGTTTATCATGATATTAGTATTAATTTTAAAATTGAAAGGAATAGGTTTTATGGATACAAAATCAAAAGAATTATTTTGGACTGCAGGAATAGAAGAAATAGAAAAAGGTTTTATAGAAAGCGATACTGATTATAAATGCATAATTTGTGAAGAATCCTTTGAAAAAGGACAAATATATGAAATTAATTCTAAATTATATGATGCTTCAAGGGCTGCTGAAATTCATATTAAAACAAGTCATGGTTCCATGCTTCAATACTTGCTTGGCATGAACCCCGTCTTTACTGGACTGTCTGAAGTTCAAAGGCAGCTTCTGACACTTATGTCTGAAGGTCTATCAGATAAAGAAGCCGCATTAAAATTAGGCGTTGCCCAGTCAACTATAAGAAATCACCGTTTTAAATTAAGAGAAAAGGAAAAGCAGGCAAAATTATTTTTATCTATAATGGATTTACTGTCAAAAAATACAGACAAAAAAATTAATAACCTGGATAAAGATGATTTATGTGATGCTCATAAAACAGCCACTACGCTAGATGACAGGTATAATATAACCGATAAGGAAAGGGAAAGCATTATAAAGTCATACATCAGTGAAAATGGAGCATTAAAAAGCTATCCTGTTAAAGAGAAAAAGAAAATTATAGTTCTCGGTGAAATAGTTAAGAACTTTTCCAAAGGAAAGATTTATTCAGAAAAAGAATTTAACAGAATTATAAAAAGAATATATGAAGATTATGCCACTCTAAGAAGGGCCTTAGTAGAATATGGGTTTGTTGAGAGAAAAAATGATGGCAGCAGTTATTGGGTAAAGGAGTAAGCAGTTATGAAAAAAAATAAGAATCTTTGGATGTTTTTAGGCGGCAGGTTTGTATCGCTTATCGGCAGCGGCATTCAAATGATAGCTCTTCCTCTTTATATACTTGATTTAACGGGCTCAGGTACTTTAATGGGTATCTTTTCAGTTATGACACTTGTTCCTGCTCTTTTAGCTGCTCCCTTTTCAGGTATAATAGGTGATAGAAAAAACAGAAGAAATATAATGATAGTTATGGATATGGCAAGAGGACTTCTTATCATTTTGTGCGGAATTCTTGCCATGGCAGGAAGTTTTAATATTTATATCCTGTTTATACTCCAGATTTTTATATCTGTAATGGACAGTTTATTCAATTCTTCCTCCTCCGCTCTGCTTCCGGATCTGATATCAAAAGATGAGCTGATAGAAGCAAATTCCGCAAAGGGCGGATTTGATGCAGCATCATTTATTTTAGGACCTGCCCTGGGAGGCGTAATCTACGGAATCTGGGGAATAAAAATGGTTTTTTATATAAACGGTTTTTCCTTTTTAATATCAGCATTATTCTCTTTCTTCATTTCCTATAACAAAAAAGCAACTAAGAAAGAAAAAATTAGCATTAAAGTGCTCTTAAGTGAAAATTATGAAGTGCTTAAATTTATTAGAGTAAAAAAAGGATTACTTCAATTATTCACTTTTGCTATGATATCTAATTTTCTGCTGGCTCCCCTATTTGATATAATAATGCCCTATGTCCTAAAGAAGGAAATTGGATTTGCCTCTCAGCAGTATGGATATATAATGGGCTTTTATACAGCAGGTATACTTCTTGGGAATATCGGTATTTCCATATATTTTAAAAAATTAGGCTTAAAAAAGCTTATGAAAACCGGACTTATTATTGAAACAATTGTAACTGCAATAATTTCTATACTGCTTTTTCCAAAAATAGTAAATATCTATGGTGGGGCAGCCTGGACTCTATTTGTTTCCATATCCCTCTGCTGCACTGTAATGGGATTTTTCAATGCTTTTGTAAATACTCCAATTTCAACAAACCTGCAGAACCTGGTACCGGATGAAATGC
>JAJBWD010000309.1:0-14141 GCA_032907345.1 Bacillota bacterium
AAATGTCGAAATTGTGAATAAAAAAACAACTTTGCTAAATAATATAAAAGAATATAAAATAGATACAAGAGGTAATTATGGATATTATAGATATAATAAAAGAGGCTTTAATAAAACTAAATATTGAGGGATTTATAGTAGGAGGATATCTAAGGGACAGTTATTTAAAAAAAAGCTCAAAGGATATAGATATTGCTGTATCTGATAAAATAGAAGAGCTTATAAAAATGTTGGAAGAAAAGTACATAAAGTTTTTCCTGCTTAGTGATTCAGATAAGATATATAGGGCTAATTACAATAATTCCTTAATCGATATTACTGTAATAAGAGGAAAAAATATATATGAAGATTTAAAAAGAAGAGATTTTTCAGTAAACAGCATTGCTTATTCTCTGCAGGATGATAAACTTATAGATCCTGAAAAAGGTATAGCTGACATAGAAAATAAGATTCTGAGGACAACTAATAAAGATAGGATTAAAGAAGACCCAATAAGAATATTAAGAGGAGTAAGGCTCCTTTTAAAATATGGTTTTACATTAGACAATAATACTAAAGACAGCTTCAAAACATTTGCCTGTAAAATTAAAGAGTGTAAAAAAGAAAGAAAGTTTATGGAATTCATGAAAATAATAGAAGAGGACACAGATGGTGTGTGTTTTTCTGTTATGGATGAATTAGAAGTACTTGATTATATAATTCCCTATTCCAAAGAAAATAAAACCATAGGAAAATGTAAATATCATATAGAAGATGCTTTGACTCATATGATAACAACTTATAAAACCTTCAGATGCTTTATGAAAGGGGAAATAGAGCTGAATATTGATACAGAGGGACTTTTCAGAGAGAATATTTCATTTTTCCCTCTTAAATATTACCTGGCTCTTGCAGCCTTCCTTCATGATATTGGTAAGTATATCTGTTATAATAAGAAAGGTGATAAAATAACTTTTTATAATCATCATATAAAGGGAGAAATGATTGCAGTTAATTTTCTTCAGGACTACGGTTTTCCCAAAAAGGCTGAGAAATTCATAAGTAATCTGGTTTTGGGACATATGGAGCCTCTCTTTATTTTTAATAACAAGGAAGCGGATAAGCATTATCTTAAGTTTTTCAGGAAATACCAGGACTTCACCCCTTATATTATAATCTTGTCTTTCTGTGATGTATATGCTACCAGTCTGTATCATGATCATGATGAAGAAATTGTTTTATATAGGAGTTTTATAGAAAATCTTTATACAGAATTTCTAAGGTATAAAGCTATAATGCAAAATCCAGTTATTTCTGCAGTGGACTTAATTGCTGCCAAAGGCCTAGAGGGAAGAAAAATACAAGAAGCCATAGATCTAATAAATGAGAAAACTTATCTTAGAGAAGTAAAAGATAAATATCAGGCACTAAATATTATAAAAGGCAGGGGTAAGATATGAGTAATAAAAATTATGGTGAATCAAAAATGTATACAATAACAAGCTACATTATGTGGTTTTGTTTGTCCAGCGTACTATTTGTACTATTAAATATACCAACTTTGTTTTTGCTTTTTTTTGCAAGAAATATAAATGATTTAAAAAACTTTGGCATACTGGCGCCTATTTTGCTGCTTACCATAGGCCCTTCTTTCACTGCCCTTCTTTATTCTATGGGCAAGCTATATAGGGAAAAAGAGATATCTGTAATAAAAACCTTCTTTAAGGGATATAAAATAAGCTTTATACAATCCCTTATAGTTTGGGCCTTGCAGGTAGCACTGACTTATTTCCTTATTATTGACATCAGCTTTCTTTCAAAACTTGGGACTAACCCCTATTTAATATCACTATGGTACAGTCTTATATTTCTGGTATTCTTAACAACAATACATACATATCCTATAATAAGCAGATTCAGCATGAAAACTATTGATGTTTTGAAATTGTCATTCCTATACTCCATTAAGAAATTCTATATAACAGCAGCTGATATAGCTTTTATGGGATTAATATTCTATCTGTTTTTAAAGTACCCTACAATAGTAATATTTTTTGGACCGGCTGTATTTGCATATCTGATTATGTTAAATGAAAATAATATAATTAAAGAAATAGAAGAAAGAATTGAAAATAAAAGTGGAAATTAGTGGGTAATGGCATGTTAATAATTAATTTTTGTTAACAGATATGTAACAAAACACTGGGTATAAATTGTGGCTGCTGTGGATAAAAAGTTGTTAATTAGGACAAACCTACTAAATTAAAGGGTTAAGTTATCAACAAAATGTGTGGACTAAATTTCAATAACTGTGGATAAGTAAAGTTATCCACAGTTATTGTTGCTTTTTATGTAGAAATTTGTAGAAATATTATCCCCAGCCGAAAAATAAAACCCTGATCCAAGAAACCTGGACAGGGTTGGGAATTTAACTGAATACGTAAATTAAATCAGTAAACAGTTCTTTATTTGCATTTATTTCTTCTTCAGAACCCAGAACACAGAAATATTCTTCATCCATAGATTCCTTAACCATATCAGCAGTTGCCTTAATGTCGTTAATATTTGTTTTTAATATCTGCTCCCTCTCCTGCTGCCTCATATCATAGGTCATATTTGTTATATAATCTGTTATTATTCTTTCTCCTTCCATAGATGGTGTGAGAGGAGAATCTATGCTGGACATGGTTCCAATAATATATTTGGTCATTTCTCTTTCATTAGGGTTAAAATTCTTTATAAATCTGAAAGTTTCATCATATACTTTCAGGGTTTTTCTCAGGTTAGGATCTCTGTAGGATGAAAATACCAAACTTCCATTTCTTCTGAAATTAGCAAAACTGCCATAAGCTCCTCCTAAAACCCTGATATTGTTCCATAAATAATTAAGAGATAATATGGTTTTAAGAACCTGAAGACTCCCGGTGTATTCATAGCCAAGTCTTTTGAAATTGAAGCCCTTTGCTACATACTGAACTTTACCCGGTGTAAGAAGTCCTTCGTTTCTGCCTTCTGACTTAAGAATGTATTCTACTTGTTCCGGAACATTTGATCCCAATCTGCTGCAGAAAGATGAAAGAGTTTTCTGTACCTTTTCATAAGTTTCCTTATCGCAGGTGATTGAAAGAAGAAGGTTCTTCTTATTAAATATACTTTTAGAAACAGTTCTTAAATTATCAATAATATTTTCATAATCTTTATCAAAATTTTCATCTAAATCTGAAATGAATTTATAATAACTTATTCCATTTAATATCTCATTATACTTTGCTGTGGGTGAGAAATATGATAAAGTTCTGTTCATGGCAACCAGGTGGCCGAAGCTGTATATACCCATTTCCTCCTGAGACTTAGCCTGGGCTATAAGATTCTTAAGCCTTGCTTTATCTTCTAAAGTACTTCCTTCTATTATCTCTCCTAAAAGTTTCATCAGCTCAGGAAGCTTTGCATCTAATGCTTTAGATTTAACAATCAGCTTAGGGTAGAATATTTTATCAGAGGAAACATCAGAGTACGCTGCAGCACTGAAATGAATGCCGCCGGTACTAATATTTATTTCATTAGATAAATCCATATAGCTGTATTTTGAAGTATTCAGTTTTCCTAACAGGTAAGATAACAGATTGATATATGGAATCTTATCCTCGGGAACTGAAGTAGTATCAAAATAAGAATTTACATAGGCAATTTTTCCTGTAAATGCCTCATGATACAATAGCTTTGAATCCTCAAATTGATCTTCCGTAAAATTAAGTTTTTCTTCATTTTTTTCTATGTCCTCAATAGAAATAAGTGGAATCTTTTCAATATCTTCCTGACTGTCTTCTTTTTCCTGCCTTTCTCTCAGAGACAGAGTATTCTTTACCAGAGCCTCAATTTCATCATCCTTAAGACTTTCCTTATAAGCCTTAAGCTTAGCCTTAAGAGCATTATCTGTTTCTTCATTAAGACCCTTCTTTGGAACTATGGTAACCAGGGCTGAGTGATTGTTGTTTAATATATATTTCTCTATTAAATCCTCAAAATATCTGCTGTCCATAGCCTTTTTTATAATAGCCAGATCCTTTTCGTAAGTTAGGTGAATAATAGGGTCCCCTGAGAATAATGCACTGTCTAAAACCTTCATGTTATACAGTAATCCCTTTGGGTAACTTCTTGCATCTGCTTCCCTTAAGATAAATTCCTTTGAGTTAATAGAGGATTCAATAAGTTTTTTGTCAATTCCTTCATCTACCAGCTTTTTAAGGGTAGTAAATACTATATCCTTAAACTTTTCCTTATCTTTTTCATTTGAATTCTTAACTATTATTGAAATTACGTTTTGCAGTATTTCATTGTTAAAATATCCAAATACGTCTTTTCCTATATTTGCATCAATTAAAGCATTTTTTAAGGGAGAAGCCTCAGTTTCTAAAAGTAAATTCTCCAATATGTCAAAGGCCAGGTATTTTTCACTGTCTGTAATCTTGGAAACTGCAAAATTTAGTGAAAGGTAGGTCTTATCCTGTTCCTTTTCATTATTGGATATTGGGTAGTATGCCTTTTCCTCCGCCATTTTACTGAATGGTGCCTGTTCATTTATATTTGAATCAACACTTATTGCATCAAATTTCGACAAATATTCCTTATCAATAAATGATAGAGTGTCTTCTATATCCAGGTCTCCATACAAATAGATGATAGAATTTGAAGGGTGATAATATTTCTTATGAAAATCGATAAAGCCTTCATATGTAAGTTCCGGAATAACCTTTGGATCACCCCCGGACTCGAATCCATAAGGTGTATCAGGAAACAGGGCCTCCTGACTTTTGCTCATGAGAAGTGACTCAGGTGAAGAAAAAGCTCCCTTCATCTCGTTATAAACTACACCCTTAATAGTTATATCCTTATTCTTATCATCTATATCATAATGCCAGCCTTCCTGCATAAGTATCTGTTTGTATCTGTATATGTCAGGGAAGAAAACCGCATCAAGATAAACATCCATCAGGTTTCTGAAATCCTTCTGGTTTTTAGATGCTATAGGATACATGGTTTTGTCAGAAAAGGTCATTGCATTTAAGAATGTGTTAAGGGAACCCTTTGCCAGTTCAACAAATGGCTCCTTAACAGGAAACTTCCTGGATCCGCATAAAACGCTGTGCTCCAATATATGAGGAGTTCCTGTACTGTCCTTTGGAGGAGTCTTAAAAGCAATTGAAAACACCTTGTTGTCGTCATCATTTTTAATATAAAGGAGCCTTGCCCCGCTTTTGGTATGAGTCATATAATAGGCGTTAGAGTTTAGTTCTGTAATAAAGTCTGATTTATTAAGAATAAATCCTGATGAGGAGCCTAAAGATTTTTGTTCCATATTATACCTCCTAGATCGATGGTGATAAATACCAAGCGATATATTGTATCAGAAAACATATATATAATCATACAATTCCTGATAATGAGATTATACCATAACTTGGATAAAAGTTAAATTTTATAACTATAACTTGTAATAGGGTAAATAATAACTTATAATATAAACACAGGGTATATTTAATATATGCAGATACAGATATTTTATTCCAGAATTGGAGGGTATAATGGATAGCAAATTTGATTTAGACCATATAATTTCAGATTCTAAAAATATGTCAAAGGATGTAATAGTCCCATATGAGGATCTGCCCCAGTATGATCTTTTCATATCTCAGGTAATTGATTACCTTAATGATAAATTTAAAGGAGAATCCTATACTAACAATATTGTTCAAAATTATGTAAAAAGCGGAGTAATTGCTAAACCTGAGGATGGAAAGAAAAGAGGCTACACAAAGGTCCATCTGGCGCAGCTTGTTATGCTGAGCTATATGAGGCCTATACTTACCGCTGAGGAAATGAAAAAAGTATTTACACTGGCATTTAATAACATTAACGACAGAAGTGATGACATTATATCCTGGGAGAAGGCATATAAGATATTTTCTTCAATTCAGGAGGACAGCTTTGATGTAATATGCAGCGAATATTTTAATAAGGAAAAACTTAAGAAGATAATGGAAAATTTTAATTTGGAGCAAAAGGATAAAAACAGGGTAGAAGTATTTTTCCTGGTAATGACTCTTCTTGCACAGGCAGCTGCTATTAAAAAGTTTGTTCAGACAGTAGTAGATAACTACGATGAAAATTCATAAAGCAAATGCATATCTCCTAAATGGGAGATGATAAATAATGGATATAGTAAACCTGATTGGCAATGTAGGCTTTCCAATAGCTGTATCTCTTTATCTTTTAGTAAGGATTGAGGGAAAGCTGGAGAATCTTACAAAAAGCATCAATGAGCTTGCCAACGTAATGACAAAACTTGAAAAAGAGAATCTAAAAAGCGTTAGATAAAATCTAACGCTTTTTAAGTCTAGCAGCTGCAGCCTGAATCTCCGCTTTCTCCGTTTATGGAAACTGTATAAAAATCTCCAAATAAACCCTTATTTGATCCTATAAAAGAATCCTCAAATAAAAAGGATATCTCTTTTTCTGCTACAATTTTAAATCCATCTGCCTCAAATACATCATCGTCTTCATTTTGCTTATCCAAAGCAACGCCAAAGCTTGGGCCGCTTCAGCCATAACCTTTTACATATATTCTGACTGCATCTTTTTCTTTATTTTTTAATGACTCTATTAATGAAGCTTTGGTTTCTTCACTCATTGAAAATTTCATTTTATTACCTCCTTTACCCCTGTGGGGTATAACAATATTATAATAAAATCATGATATACAGTCAACTCTAAATATATTATTTGTTATAACATATTTTATATGTATAATGTATTTGTACAGGAAGGTGATATTATGATAACTTTTAAAGATTTATCAATAAAAGAGAAGATAGAACATATATGGTATTATTACAAGGGAATAATAATATTCGGATTAGCAGCTGTAATAATAGTTTCCTATCTTATTGGAAATTTTATAAATAAAACGGATAATGTATTTAATATTTCATTAATGGCAGGCAGCGTGGACAGTATTAAAGAGGATGCTCTGGAGAAAGATTTAACTAAGTTTTTGATAGGTGAAAAGCCGGGGAAAAAGAGAGCTGGTTTTGAAGATTATCAGCTGGCTTCAAATAATGGGAAGCTGTCTCTTGATTTAAATAATGCTGAGAAATTTCTGATTACTTTAAATGCAGGAACTTCAGATCTGGTTATAATGCCTGAAGATATATATGATAATTATAAAGATAAACAGATATTTGAGGATTTAACTAAACTCAGCAGTTTTGACTATAAAGAATATAAAGTTATGGATAATTACTTTATAAGCTTAGATAAAAGCACAAAAATAAAAGCTGTAGTTAAGAGCACTGAAAAACTTTATGCAGCAATTCCGGCTGCTGCAAAGGATAAGGAAAAATCGCTGGAATGTTTAAAGTATTTACTCAAGTAAAGATAATTTGGATCTCTTTCTAATAAATTTAAATAAACAGTTGTTTCTCTATATTAAACGATAATTAATATAGAGAATTTTTTTGTCTAAATCTATTTACAAAACAAGAGTAGGAGCTTATAATTGTATATATAGAAACGGCGTATACTATAGAGAAACAATATAGCATATGTATTATCAAATATTAATTTTAATTTATAAGAGAGGGAAAGGAAGGTTAAAATGATCAAATTAAAGCTTTACGGCCTAGGTGGACAAGGTATAGTTACAGCAGGAAAAATGTTGTCAGAAGCAGTCTCCTTGTTTGAAGACGAATATGCAGTTACAGTCCCAGCCTATGGACACGAAAGAAGAGGCGCACCTGTTAATACCAGCATAATAGTAGATAAGGAACCAGTATTGCTAAATTGTTTTGTTTATACTCCTGATATTGTTTTAGTTGCAGATCCTGCAATTATAGAAAAAGGAGTAGATATTTCCCAGGGTATACATGAGGACAGCATTTTGGTTTTAAATACCGAAGATGAAAACGTTTTGGATGTATACAAAAAATATAATTTTAAAGAAATTTACTATGTGGATGGAACTAAAATTGCATTAGAGCACATTGGTAAAGCAATACCAAATGGATCCATGCTGGGTGCATTAGCAGCAACAGGCTTAGTTAAAATCGAATCCATAGAAAAAGCAATTAAAGAAACATTTGGTGAAAAGGCGGGTGATAAAAATGCAAAAGCAGCAAGAGACGCTTACGAAAAAATCAAAAAGATGTAGGGTATACGGACCTGTAGCAAATGTATATGATGCTGCAAATACAGGAAGCTGGAGAATCGAAAGGCCAAAAGTTAATTTTGCAGAATGCATAAAATGTGGAACTTGCGAGAAATATTGTCCAACAGATGTTATTACAATTAAGAAAGATCAGACAGAATGTGTTCAAATAGATTTCAATTATTGCAAAGGCTGTGGAATTTGTGCAAATGAATGTCCTAAAAAATGTATCAGCATGGTACCGGAAAGGAGTGAAGACTAATGGCTTATAAAATGCTGGATGGAAACGGAGCAGCTGTTGAGGCAATAAAAATGGCAAAGGTTCAGGTAGTGTCAGCGTATCCCATAACGCCTCAAAGCACCATAGCAGAAAAATTGTCAGAATTAGTAGCTTCAGGAGAGCTAAAAGCAGAATATGTTCGTGTTGAATCAGAGCATACAGCATTATCAGTTGCTACAGCGGCACAGCTTACAGGAGTGAGGGCAGCAACAGCTACAGCATCACAGGGCTTAGCATTAATGCATGAAGTAGTAGGAATGACATCAGGCTGCAGAGTTCCAATCGTAATGCCGGTTGTAAACAGAGGCCTGGCAGCACCCTGGACATTATGGGCTGATCATGGAGATTCAATGGCAGAAAGAGATATGGGCTGGATGCAGTTCTTTTGCCAGAATGTGCAGGAAGTATTTGATTTAACTACAATGGCATATAGGGTGGCTGAGGATGAAAATGTATTAACACCTGCTATGGTATGCTTAGATGGTTTTTTCCTTTCTCATTCAATGCAGAAAATTGATATACCAGAACAAAAATTGGTTGACGAATTCATAGGAACATATGTGGCTAAGAATTCATATCTGGACCCACAGGACCCAATGTTTGTATGTAATTTAACAGGATCTGATGAATTTACTGAAATGAGATATCAGCAAAAGGCAGCATTTGACAATTCCGTTAAAGTTATTGAAAAGGTTCAAAAAGAGTTTGAAGAAAAATTTGGAAGAAAATTAAATATTGTAGAAGGATATAAAACAGAGGATGCTGATGTAGTTTTGGTAGCTTTAGGCTCAATGTGCGGTACTGCAAAATATGTAGTAAACAAATTAAGAGAGCAGGGCAAAAAAGTAGGACTAGCTAAAGTTACAGTATTCAGACCATTCCCATTCAAACAATTGGAAGAAATATTATCAGCGAAAAAAGTAATTGGTGTATTTGACAGAAGCGCTGGATTAGGAGGTCAGGGTGGCCCTCTGTGGAGTGAAACCAGTGCAGCACTTAAGAAACATGATTGTGATATAAGACATTTCGTAGGCGGACTTGGAGGCAGAGATGTCACTATAGTTACCATAGAAAAGATTTTCAATGAACTTTTAGAAATAAAAGAGGGAAAAAGAGAAAATCACACTGAATGGATAGATGTAAAAGAAAATGCTATGGATATAAGGCAGGTGGAAAAAAATGCATGATATAAAACATATTTCTAAAGGGTTAATACCTCACGGAATGAGTGCATGTGCAGGCTGTGGATTGGAATTGCTTATCAGAAAAGTAATGGACGTACTGGGAGAAGATACAATAATTATAATACCGCCGGGATGTGCAGCATCATTCTCAGGTTACGGAAAAGAAACAGCAATAAAGGTACCGGGCTATCAGGGTAACCTTGAAAATACTGCAGCAAGCTGTGTAGGAGTTAGGGCTGCTCTAAATGCAAAAGGAAATACACATACAACTGTTGTTGGATTTGCAGGTGATGGAGGAACAGTTGATATAGGAATACAGGCGTTATCCGGTGCCATGGAAAGAAGAGATAAGATTCTTTATATATGCTATGACAATGAAGCCTATATGAATACAGGAATACAGGCCAGCAGCTCCACACCATTGATGGCAAGTACAACAACCACACCAGCTGGAAAGCCAACAGTAAGAAAAGACCTGATGCAGATAGCCATAGCCCATGATATTCCCTATGCAGCTACAGCTTCGATTTATAATCTGACAGATTTAAAGAAAAAAGTTCAGAAGGCAAAGGATACAGAGGGACCTTCACTTATACATGTTCATACACCATGCCCAACAGGCTGGAGATATGACCCCTGTAAAACAGTTGAGATTGCAAGATTGGCAGTTCAGACAGGATGCTGGGTTTTATATGAATATGAAGACGGAAAAGTAACAATAAATTATAAACCAAAGGAATTAGCTCCTTTAGAGGATTACATTAAATTACAGGGCAGATTTAAGGGCTTATCAAAAGAGCAGAGAACTGAGCTTCAGGAGCACACTGCAAAATATTTCAATAAATATATTAAAAAATTAGAGTTTTTAGGATAAAAAAATATTCGGAGGATATGCAGAGTATGGAATATAAAATGCTGATAATAAATCTAGGTTCTACATCAACAAAAATTGCAGTTTACTCAGATTTGAATGAAAAGCTGACTATATCTATCAACCATTCTCAGGATGAACTTAAAGCATTTAAGGATATATGGGAACAGAAGGAATTCAGAAAAGATAAGATATTAAGGACATTAGAAGAGAATGGCTTCAACTTAAAAGATTTTAATATTATTGCATGTCGGGGTGGGAATTGTAAGCCTATTCCTGGAGGCATTTACCTGTTAAATAAAGAAATGCTTGCAGATATGCGAAGTGAAAAGTATGGTGTACACCCAACAAGCATAGGAAACCATATTGCTTATGAGCTTGGAAAAGAATTTAATATTCCTGTGATTTTTGCAGATCCTCCTATTACAGATGAATTCTGTAATTTAGCCAGATATTCCGGTGTTAAAGAAATACCGAGGATAAGCAGTGGACATGCCCTTAATCAAAAAAGGACAGGCAGAAAAATAGCTAAAGAATTAGGGAAAGAATATAAAGATATGAATTTTATCATTGTTCATATGGGCGGAGGTATTTCAGTAGGAGCTCATGAAAAGGGACTTATCATTGACATGAATAACTCATTAGACGGAGACGGTCCATTTTCCCCGGAAAGAGCGGGAACAGTACCTGCAGGCGACCTGATTAAAATGTGTTTTTCCGGGCAATACACTGAAAAAGAAGTGATGAAAAAGGTCAGGGGCGGGGGAGGACTTATGTCCTACCTGGGAACAAACAGCGGATTAAAAGTAGAAGAAAAAATAGAAAACGGGGACAGCTATGCATTAGAAGTATTTGAAGCTATGGCCTATCAGGTTTCAAAGGAAATAGCAGCAGCTTCAGCAGTGCTTAAAGGAAAAGTAGACGCAATTATTTTAACCGGAAGCTTATCTCATTCAGAAAGATTAACAAACTGGATTAAAGAGAGGATTGGATTTTTAGCACCTATATATATATGTCCCGGAGAAAATGAAATGATATCACTGGCAGAAAATGCTTTTAGGTATCTGACTGGAGAAGAAAAAGCAAAACAATACTAAGGAGGTGAAAAAATGGTTAAAAATTTAAGTGACTTGCTGGACAAAGCTAAAGCAAAGGAGAAAAGAAAGATCGCTGTAGCAGCTGCAGAGGATTTAGAGGTATTGGAAGTTGTAGAAGAAGCTGAAAAGCTAAAATTGGCGGAATTTATACTTATAGGTGATAAGGAAGAGATAGAAAAAATAGCTGAGGTAAATAATAAAAAAATATGTTCTGAAATAATAGATGAGCCTGATCACAAAAAAGCAGCAGAAAAAGCTGTTCAGCTTGTTAAAAATGGTGAAGCAGGAGCAATAATGAAGGGTTTGCTTCATACAGGTACATTCCTTAAAGCTGTTCTTAATAAAGAAAAGGGTTTAAACTTAGGCAAACTTGTAAGCCAGATATCAGTATTTGATAAAGAAACAGGAAATGGCCTTCAGCTTCTAACTGACTGTGCAATGGCAATACAGCCAACTCTTGATGAGAAAAAGCAAATAATTGAGAACGCAGTATTTTTAGCACGTAAAATAGGTTATGATATTCCAAAGGTTGCTGTCCTTTCAGCACTGGAAATAGTTAATCCTGCTATACCCGATACAATAGAAGCAGCAATATTAAGTAAAATGGGAGATCGGGGACAGATAAAAAATGCAGTAATAGACGGACCCTTTGCACTGGATAATGCAATATCTATGGATGCAGCTAAGCATAAGGGAATCAGCGGAACAGTTGCAGGACAGGCTGATATACTTATAGCACCTAACCTGCAGGTAGGAAACGTACTTACAAAAGCTCTTACTTACTATGCACATAAAGATGTGGCAGCAGCAGTAATAGGCGCAGGCGCTCCAATTATCATGACTTCAAGAACTGATTCTGTAAAAAACAAATTGCTTTCAATTGCACTGGCAAGTCTTATATCATAATGGAAATTTCTAAAATTGCATAATTAAAAGACTATTTATGCAGCTTCTTGTATACTATTGAAATGTAAAGATTTAATTATTTAAATTGAGGTGTATTAATATGGAATCAAATATAAATACTAAAAAAAATATTTCTAAACTCATTGTTTTAATTATCTGTATATTAGTTTATTTAGGATTGACAAGCTTACCTGCACCTGCAGGCCTTACAGCTAATGGTCAAAAAGCTTTAGCACTAATGGTAGTCGCAGTAATTGCATGGGTCTCAGAAGTTATTCCAATTGGAGTATCATCAATGTTTTTGACGATGATGCTGGCCGGCCTTAAAATCGTTACAGTAAAAGAAGCCATGGCAAATTTCATGATAACAACTGTAGTTTTCATATTCGCAGCATTTATAATAGCAGCTGCTTTTATTGGGACAGGACTTGGAAACAGAATTTCTTTAATAGTAAGTTCTATATTCGGAAATAAATCAGACAGAGTACTGCTGAGTTTTATGCTTCCAACAGCAATCATTTCAACAGTCCTTGTGGATATTCCAACAGCTATTATTTTCAGCGGCATGGCTTATACTTTATTAAAGAAAAATAATTGTATGCCGGGGAAATCAAATTTTGGCAAAAGCGTTATGGTAGGAATACCTATAGCTGCAGCAATTGGAGGAATTGGTACTCCTGCTGGCAGCGGACTTAACCTGCTGGCAGTAAACTTAATTAAGAGCAGTGCCAATATAGAAGTTAATTTCCTTCAGTGGTCTGTAATTGGTATTCCTATGGCAATGGTATTGACTATTGTAGCATGGCTTATAATAAAAACTATGTATCCTGCTGAGTTTAAGGTTGTTCAAGGCTTAGATGATACTAAAAGTGAATTGAAAAAGCTTGGGGCAATGACAAAGGATGAGAAAAAGTTTTCAGCTATTTTCATATTAACGCTTATACTATGGTTTACCCAGCCTATAACTAAACTGGATACAGCTCTGGTTGCAGTAGGATCAGCTTCAGTGCTTTTCCTGCCGGGAATAAATTTATGTACCTGGGAGAATGTAAAGGGTAAAATAGCAATAGATGTACTTTTCCTTGTTGGTGCTTCAAATGCCCTGGCTATGGCAATAGTTAGTACAAAAGCAGCAGCATGGATATCCAGTACTTTCCTGGGTGGATTAGCAGGAATGGGTGTATTCGCACTGCTTTTAGCAGTTACAGCTTTTGGTATCTTCTCCCACGTTCTTATACCAGCAGGAAGTGCGGTTCTTGCTATTGCAATCCCGGTTCTTTCAATACTTGCCACAAAAATTGGAGTTAGTCCAATAGCATTAGCATTGCCAGTTGCTTTTACAGCTTCCTGTGTATTCTTAATGCCGCTGGATCCAATACCTCTTACAACTTACGATTATAAATACTGGAAAATGTGGGATATGATAAAGCCTGGTATATTTATATCCTTAGCTTGGATTCTGATTAATGCAGTTTTCATGTATGCTGCACAACTGATAGGGATATATTAATAGAACACTGAAAAAAATGGCAAGCGCATATACTTGCCATTTTCTTTTGTCATTTTATATTTCCAATAATAATTATTGTGATATAATAAATAATAGTATATATTGTATATA
>JAJBWD010000310.1:0-4351 GCA_032907345.1 Bacillota bacterium
CATGTAACTAAAGCAGATGCAGAAGCTGCTGAAGAGCACCGCGAAGACTACCTTCAAAAAGAACTGAAAAATCCCAGGCAAATCAGGGAATTTACCTTAAATGAACTTGCTCAGTATGACGGAACTATGGGAAAACCTGCTTATGTAGCAGTTAACGGAATTGTATATGATGTAAGCGCTAATTCAAATTGGAGCGGAGGGGTTCACCATGGCTTAACTGCCGGTAAAGATTTAAGCTCTGAGTTTGAAAGCTGCCATGGAGCAGCTAACAATTTAACTAAACTTCCTAAGGTTGGTGTACTAAAAGGGTAAAAATAAAAAGTTATGTAAAAATGAAATGTGGCAGTTTATATTCAAGTTACCACATTTCATTTTTTATATAATATCCATGAGTTTCTTCTGAATTCTGCGAATCTGCAATTATGTATAAGTAAATTAATATTAGAATATAGATATATGAACATGTTTTTCTGATACTTCATAATATCAAGAGGTGATATATATAAGTAAAATTGTTATTATTTCATTTCGTAAAAATACTATAAGGATTGGGACTGGGTTTCTGTTCTGCCTGATTTTACTCTGGGGGGCATCATATTACGTGAAATCTACTCAAACCTCATCTTTGCAGCCTGGAAGTGAATATGTGATTTTAGCAAGCAATGAATCCGGGATGCACTGCATACAATCGGATTATTCGGCTTTTTTGATTCTCCCTCCCGGCAATAATCTTGATGTACAGGTATTTGCAAAGGGCAAGAATAGTGCTCAGCTTATAACCTCAGGTATAACTTTGGAATATGAGGTAAACAATAACACCTCATCTGCCAACAAGAATAATTTTTGGAAATATGCCAAAGATTATGGGTTTAACATAGCACCTAATGTAGGTATTACGGGAAACAAACTAAAAGGCACTTTTGTTCTTTCAAAGGATAAAAAATATTTTGAAGCAACAGCCATACCTGTCGTACCATACAATGACAATCAAATGCAGAAAAATCCATATCAGACTGTGAAAATCACAGTCAAAGACAGCTCTACAGGAAAGATAATTGCAGTGCAGGATAAGGTGGTGCTGCCTGTATCTGATGAGATGATGTGCAGCAATTGTCACGGCACCTCAGATACGGATAAAAACATTTTAAAAGCACATGACAAAAATGAAGGGACAACGCTTTATACTGATTTGCTGCTGAATAACCGCCACAGCTGTAATGAATGCCACAGCGACAATGTATTAAATACCCCAGGCAAGAGCGGCGTGATGTCGCTTTCGCTGGCCATGCATGGTTTCCACTCCCAAACTATGGTTATGTCAAAGCTTGAAAACCCGTGTTATAACTGCCACCCCGGGACTGTAACCAAATGTTTAAGAGGTGTGATGGCAGCAAATAACATTACCTGCAGTAACAGTAACTGTCATGGAGATATGGCTCAGGTATCACAGAGTATTAAAAACGGACGAAAGCCATGGCTTGACGAGCCTGACTGCGGCTCCTGCCATGGAGCAGATTACGCTGTAAATACAGGTATTTTATATCGCAATTCATATTTGATCAATGGCCCTGATGATATGAATAATCTGATAAAATGCATTTCATGCCATAACAGCCCTCACAGCGAATGGCCTTCAACACTGCCGCTTGACAATGTAATACCTATTCAGCTTTATGGCAAGCCGGATTTTATAAGACAATGCAGCGCCTGCCACGAAGGTGCTGGAAAACTTCATGGTACAGGGAGATGATATAATGATAAATACTGGAGAATTTATACTTGTTGCAGCTGCTTTTATATATTTAGCAGCTGCCATAACCGGTATCCTTATAAATAAAAAGCCTTTTACCCGAAAATTAACAAATATCCTTTTAATAGCCTCAGCGATATTAATAACCCTTGATATGCTTCTGCTCATATACTACCAGGTGCATCATGATTTTCGCTTTGTGTATGTATATGAACATACTTCTTTTGATTTAGCCCCGGCCTACCTTGTGTCAGCGTTATGGTCAGGACAGGAAGGATCCTTCCTCTTATGGGCTGTAATCAATTCATGGATAGGGCTTGCACTTTGGAAGGCACTTAATAAATATAAAATTGAATACAAATTGGTCTTCACCTGTTTTGAAGTTATAAATATATGCATAATTATGATGGCGCTTATAAGCCAGCCATTCAAGTTAATGACTTATGTTCCGGCAGAAGGACTGGGACTAAATTTAGCTCTCCAGGACCCATGGATGGCAGTGCATCCCCCACTTGTCTTCATAGGTTACTCATCAATGGCAGTGCTGTTTTCACTTGGTCTGGGTACTGATTTTAAAATTGAAAAACACTGGGAGATAACTATACTTAGAAGGTGGGCTCTTCAAGGGTGGCTTTTCCTTGGCATGGGCATATTTACTGGCAGCCTCTGGGCATATCGGGCACTGGGATGGGGAGGATACTGGGCATGGGACCCAATTGAAAATGCTGCTCTCATCCCATGGCTTCTCTTAACAGGTGCGGCCCACGGGGGGCATACTGCATCAAAAGCCGGGAATCGGGTCAAATACATGCTGCCTTTTGTTATGGCGGCCTTTGGAACCTTCCTTGCACGAAGCGGTATTCTTAAGGACAAGTCTGTACATGCTTATACAGGATCCTCTTTCAGCATCCCGCTGTTTATTTTTTTAGCTATGCTTGTTTTGGCAATACTGTATTTTGGTCTGTCTACAGTAAAGAGAAAGGGGACTTTCAGGAAGCATGGCACTGTCTCCCTACTTTCAATACTTAATGTGATTTTATATGTCTTTGCAGCACTGATATTTTTAGGAACCATTTTCCCCCTAATCTCAGGGACTGAAGTTACTACGGTATTCTTCAACTATCCGGCTTTATTTTTCTCAATAGCTTTAGTAATCCTGTTCATAGCCGAGTGCTATGCCGGTTTTAAGGAGGCTTTCTTTAAGGTCCTCTTTGTCAGTGCCGTAATAACTGCTGTGATATGCCTGAGTATGAAATTTACATCACTGATATGGCTGATTGTGCTCTGGATACTTTTGATACCCCTGGTGCTTTGGGTCTTTAATACTGCAGGGATGAAACCAACATTACACTTTAAAAAGATTAAAAATCCGTTTGCTGCTGCATCTCATGCAGGGGTAATTCTTCTAATATTAGGAGCTGTTGCCTCAACTGCCTTAAGTAGGCAGGGAGCAGTTCTGATAAAAGCAGGCAGCTGCACCTACCTGGGCTACGGTGCCCAGATAGATAGTTCCTGTCTGCACCTTAACAGGAGCACAATTATTCATACAATTGGCTCTGATATAATACTATCTCCTGCTGGAAATGAATCATCATCTGCTGAACAAGCTGTATATTATACTACAAGGCCTCTTATATGGCTATTCTGGATTGGAGGAGCATTGATTATTCTCGGCATCCTTGGTGCACTTTTTAAAAAAATTTCTTAGGTGCCACCCAGTTCACTGTTCACTTTCTAAAATAGCTTTTGAGCCAAAATGTGAAATGTGAACTGGGTGGCACCAATCGTTGTTATTTTATCATATTATCTATTATAATTTTTGCTTTTCGTATGGAACCTTCAGATAATTCATTTGAATAGGTTTCCACTTCTTCAATTACTTCCTTTTTTAGTTCTGTTTTCTTAATATAATTTTTTTTATCAAGTTCATCGATTAATACTGAAAGAGTCACAGTTGCAGCTAATTTCTCCGCATTATCCATATTTCCGCCTCCTTTTACTTATAATATACTACTTGTGTAATTGTTTTCCCCATATTTTACTTTGATTTAACATGGATTTAAACATAAGTAACATATATTTAATAATACTGTTTAAGAAGCTATACCTATATTACTTGTAACATAATTATCCTGGGTTTACTTTTTATGTTTATAGTATTTTTTATATTTGAGATCACTAAATGTATGTTATAATCAGGAGAATATCGTATATATTCACATATGTGATATAACATAACTTAATATTGCCTTGGGAGAAATTATTATGAAATACATAAACACAGAAAACTGGAAAAGAAAAGATCATTATAATTATTTTAAGCAGCTTGATTATCCGCATTTTAACATTTGCGGAAATCTTGATATTACTAACTTTTATAAATATATCAAGGAAAATGAACTGCCATTTTTCATATCCTTTCTATATGCTGCTGTTAAAACTGCAAATGATATAGAAGAATTTAAATTTACTGGTGCCACCCAGGTCACTTTTCACTTTTCTAAATTAGTTTTTAGCTCAAAATATGAAATGTGAACTGGGTGGCACCTATTGATTAATTCTATAAATCATTTCCGTTCTGCAATGGACATCTAATTTATC
>JAJBWD010000311.1:0-5507 GCA_032907345.1 Bacillota bacterium
AGTCTTTCTGCAATATCCGGACGTGTTTTGATTAAATTTAAAAAGAAACGATTTTGGAAATGTACTTCTCCATTAATAAAAATCCAGTCAGCAGCACTTTCCTCTTTAAGCACTAAAAGCTCCTCTACCTTAAAATTCATAATATTTTTTTGCATTATCCTTAGAGCTTCTTCAAAAGAGTATGGATATTGCCTTTTGTTTACCTGCATAATATCCTTTTCAATTTCAAGCCTTTTCCTTAATGCTGTTGGAATTTCTTTTTTCAAAAGATACACTATTTGTTTAAGTTCCCCATCAAAATCTCCATGGTATTTAAGTTTTAATACATCCTCAGGAAGATTAATTTTTAAATATTCTATATTGGTCATTTATTTCACCTCTGACTTTTTTACTTGTGGTCAAGCCCATAGCATACATTAAAACTAATAATACATTAAAAATATTTTTTTATCAATGTAAACTGTCTGTATTAAAAACTTTAATATCAATCAATTTGATACCTGCTCTAATCATTTATAGTATCAATAAAATTTATCCGGTAAACTACAAAAAACCTGCACATAATATCAATTCAGTGTTAATTTTAAGATATTATGTACAGGTCTAATTTAAATTATTGAGAACCGTCCCTATATTCTTTTACAAGCTCACCCACGGCAAAGAACCTTTTTCCGGTCTTTGATGAATAGTAACAAGTCATAAGTGTAACCACAGGTTTCCCTCTTTTTTTTGCCAGATCATCAGATATCATATGAAATTCAGTATCCGGAACAACTAATGTTTCATAAACCACATATTCATATACAGTTTTTTTATCAGTTAATTTAATGATGCTGCCCTTTTTTATATCCATTAAGCTTCCGAACAGAACACCCTTGCTTTTCATTTTATGACCTGCCAATGAGAAATTACCCTTACCCATTACCTGTCCATCTTTCATTGTGGCTGCACCTGCCAGCAAGTTAACTTTTGAAACTCCCTTGATTATGGGAAGGTTCATATTTAAATCAGGAATTATCAGCTGTCCTATAATAAGATTATTATTGATTTTACTTATGTCCAATAAAGTTGAGTTAACATCTACATCTTTTACACTGGCGAAATCAAATTCTGCTTTTCTTTCTTGATTTTTTGAAAGATCCTCAGTAGTTACACTTTCTATATAATCAATGCTGGATTTACTTTTATTTTTAATCAGCACATTTGTTATATGAGGCAGCATCAGAATTAATATTCCAGAAAGTATTGCCGCAGCTGATAATATCTTTTTTATCATAATTTCCTCCAGTTATAATCTTATCTTAGGGCCGAAATTTACTTTGACTGATTTTTGGATTTTCTTTTTCTATTGCCTCTAAAGATATAAAGTCCAAAAGCTCCGGCACAAATCAAAAGTAATCCTAAAGCTGTATATAAGTTGGAGTTAATATCAAATCCTGTTTTAGGAAGGCTGCCCGCAGGTACCGGCTCATCTGGTATATCGGTTGTTTCACTAATTGCTGTAAATACCCATTTTGTATCAAGTTTCTTTCCCTGAAATTCATTTCCTGTTTCTTTTCCTGGTAGGGATACATTAACTGCCATTTCTTCAATATCTCCGGGCTCAAATTTTCCTAGACTGATATCATTTCCTTTAGCAAAATCTATCATTGATCCCTTAAATATTTCCTTACCTCTTAAAGTAACTGTCATCAGTAATTGTTTATACAGGTCAGGCTCTCCTTCTGATGGTTCCTCATTTTGCCTTTCAGCTTTCATAAATAATTCAAATGTATCATCATAGTTATTTTTTATGGTTAATTTACTTGACAAATAATCTCCCGGATTCAGATTCATAACCTGAAATAAGTTTTTATCTTTTGGAATTACCTCCAAACCGATGTCTTTACCAACTATCTCCAGATCATCTGCGTAAACAGGTTTTACAGCTATGATGAATATTAAAGCTAATGTAAGTATCATGCTGATAAATGTATTTTTGCTTAATTTTATTTGTTTCAATCACGTCCCTCCTTTAAAAGGGAATTTAAGGATTTATTTATCCTTCTAATTTTAATATATTATTGTGCTGCTGATGGTTCCTCATTAGCAGCAGTCCACTCTTCAACGCCTGGAGCTGGAACTTTTGCATTACTGTCAATTTGCCATTCATCTCTGAAAGCATAATGAGAAGCCTGAACTGCTTCGGCTTTAACGTCAATTGTAAAGGCTGCTCCCTGATATTCATTACCCATATACTTACCTACAAATTTAACTCCATCAAGAAGAGGAGTGGTTTTTTTATTTTCAGGTGTTAATATTTTTGTATAATAGTACCAGGTTCCACCATCGGCATCTGTTCCACCTTTTACCCAATCTACTAAATAAAGGTTTAATGAAACAACAGGTTCTCCTGTATTAAGTATTATATTTTCATTATCAACAGTTACTTTTGCAGGGGTCCATTTAGGAGTAATCTTAACTCTTACATAAGTCTGATTTAATCCATTACTGGTTACACTTACATTCTTATCATAATAATCACCTGGATTTACATTTGAAATCCCATTTTCAGGAAAGTTAACTTCTGTTGAAACTCCATCAACTATTTTTGTCTGGGTATCATTGAGTGTTATATTTACTGTACTTGTTTTGAATGTGTTTAATATATTTGCTGGGTTTGAAGTAAACCAAGCCATGGTTGCTCCACTAATAACAAGTACTAATATTAAAGACAACCCAATAATTAGTTTTGTCCTTTTCCTCATATATATAATCCTCCATTCAATTCTCATGATTTTTCTAATTTTTGCTTTGGAAGCACCAAGTTTAAAATCATCATATAAGTAATTACTGCAGCTATAACTATTAGTCCATACCTAGTTTTAAAAAAATTCATCAGATATCCAACATAAGGAATATGTAATACTACCTTTCCTAAAACATTACCTAAAGCTACAGGCATTGGATCATTTGTGTTGTTAGCATCACCCCGGGTTTTAAAGCTCTTTTTATCATTAAATACTTCCACAACCCTATGTGTAATAACAGTGCCGCTTACACCTTTAAAAGTAATAATATCTGAATTCTTTATCCCCGCTGCATCTGTCTCCCTTACAATTATAAGTGATCCTACAGGGAGGGCAGGTGTCATGCTGCCGCTGGCTACATAATACAATTTATAGCCAAGCAATGAGGGTTCTTCTCCCCTAACCTTTGTTGTTAATGTTATTATCAATTCAAATACTATTATCAGCATAAAGGTATAGAATATTATATTACCTATTATCCTGGTACATTTTTTCATTATCCTCATTCCTTATGAATTGGATTTTTAGACGTTTATTGGATTTTTACTTCCTACCTGAAATAAAATTTAATTAAATTATTCTCCATCAAATGCTTTCCAGGCTGCTGTACTATCCGTAAAACCTGCAGATTGAATAGCCTGTGCTACAATTGTAATATTTAAATCAGAAGTTTTAAGTGCTTCAAGTTTTTCATTTGTTGCACCTGCTCCCTGAATAACAACTTCATTAAATACTGATGGTATTTGAGATGCTGAAGTTACAGAATCTTTATATTCATAGTAATAATCATTCCCAACGGTTTTACTGAGCACCCAGCCCTCATTAACATTAATATCCTCTAAAATAGACTTTAATGCTGCAGGAATGGTAACCTTAACACGAATATAGGCTGGTTCACTTGATTCTATTAATTTAACAGTAGGATCCTTTGGAATAGTTTTGCCTGGAATAATTTTTGCATAATCTTTTGATACTTCAATACCTTTATCCCAATTTGGTTCAGTCAAAGTGATACCAACTTTGCCAACAGTAAAAACATTGGTTTTATTTTGGGTATCTGTTAGATATGCTAAAGTCCCTGCTACAATCAAAGTACATACAATTACTGCTAAAGATATACTAAAAAACATTTTTCCCTTTTTCATATTTACCTCCTAAATCCTATTAATTTATACATGTTATTGAACAGATACTGCAGCAGAAGAAGATTTTATTAAATCATTTAACTGCACTTTAGCATCTTCAATACTATCGATACCTTCAGCTTGTACAGCATATGCTGTTACAACTATTTTATAATTCTTTAACTGATCATAATTAGCATTTTTACTTATAGTAACATTTTTAAATAAACTATCTGTGATTTCATCATGTCCTACCTGTGTTTTATAATAAAATACTGTATTTGTTAGATCTGCTGCAATCCATTTATCGGATTTATCTTCAAAAGATGCGAAGCTTTTAAAATCATCATAAGAACTGATTTCACCAGTATATTCAAGTTTTATTGCTATCCATACAGAATCATCACTTGTATTTTTAACAGTTGGATCCTTAGGAATTACACGTCCTGGAAGGATACTATCAGCTTTAGCTTTACCCATGTCAGATGTTTCTTCAGGCAGCATATCTGTATCAAAACCTTCTCCATCCCATGCAGGTTCTCTTAATTCTATAGAAATATTATTTCCTTTGGTAAATATATTTGTTTTTTCATTAGAGGTTGCAGTTAAATAAGCATATGTTGCTCCTGCAATAATTAATGCACATAAGAATAAGGATACAATTAGAAAAGTATTTCTTTTTTTCATTTAAAATCCCCCTCATATTTATTTTTCTAATTTTTTTAGTAATTAATTGCCTAATTTTAAATTCGTTTTAATTATTTCCATGCTTCAGTTGCTGCTCCATTTTCTGCCTGCAGGGAATCGGATAACACTTCCAGATTAAAAGTACTCCATAAACTTTGATCAGAGACAGTTACATTTTCCAGCAGAGCATTCGTATATTCACCCGGATGAACGATTGGAATATAATAAAAATACCCATTTCTAAAATTCCAATAGTTTTTCCAGTTTAGATTAAGATGAAGCGTCACAGTACCACTGCCATCCGCTGCTGTTACATTTATTATATTGGTGTCCTCCGGGTCAAGTGTTACATTTCCGGCTAAAGAATCACCATCACTGTTCCTGAATGTAGGTACCAGCATTACCCTGATATATGCATCTACCTCATGCGGATTTGATAGATTTTTGACCTGTACTTTTTTTAGAGTTGTTTTATTATCTGATGTTTCAGGTGTAACAATATTTGTACCGTTGACATGATTATCATTTTCAATAATTTGTACTTCTAAAGTACCAGGAAAAAACTCATTTGTTTTAGTCTCACTTTTAGCTGACAACAGTGATAATGAAGTTCCTGTTAAAGATATACTAACAACAAGTACAGAGGAAATAATAAGACACTTTTTATTCAACATTACTCACCCCCTGCAAATTTGTTAATTACCCAGTCAATGCTGTTAAGCCAGTTAACTGACTTTGATTCATTAGTAAAAGAAGCTTCTGCACTTACATTCTCAATATTTCTGCTGCCATCTTCATTCATACCAAAAGTAACCTTAACGGGGACAACACTTGGTAATGTTTGATCATACTGCCATGACCAATCAGATTTTTCTATAACTTCGTAATAACCTTTTGGCAGGTTTAT
>JAJBWD010000312.1:0-3297 GCA_032907345.1 Bacillota bacterium
CAGCCTGAATGATATTTAGTCCTCTTCTCAGTGCTGCAGTGTCAAAATTATCTAATAAAATTATTATATTTAACAGGTTAAGACCGCCATCTTTTGTGTCAAGAACTCTGGATGCTTTAACATATTTATTTTTCATGGCATTTACAAGGGCGCCGTGAAGTTCATCATTTATCTCTATTTGAGGCATTTCATTAAAAATCCTGATGCCGGGACTTTTAACATTTAAATTTTTCGCTTTTTCCACATCAGTGCTTAAAAATATGGTATTGTTAAATTTTGCCTCTTTAAAGTTAACTCCTTCTATTTTTGCAGAGTCAAATACCGTATTATCAAACACAGCATTATTAAAATCACAGTTTTTAAGATTAGTTCCCACAAATTCTGCCCATTTAAAGCTGCAGCGGTCAAATACACATGTTTTAAAATGTGCTCCCCTGAAACTGGCAAAATCAAATATTGAAGCTGAAAAATCACAGTTATAGCAGTAACTTTTTTGAAGATTTTTGTACATAAAGTTTTTATTTTTTTTCTCTATATTATTATAATTGAAATTTCCTTCAGAATTATTGCTTTTAACCATTGTTATTTACCTCTCTTCTTGGGATTTTAAATTTTATTGCTTTTTCTATTTCTTCCAGAGCACTGTTATCCTTTGGATCAATAAACAGACAGGCTGCACCCAATTCTCCAGCTCTTCCTGTTCTTCCAATACGATGTATATAGGCTTCAGGAGTTTCCGGGATGTCATAATTATATATATTGCTTACTCCGCTGATGTCTAAGCCTCTGGAAGCAACATCTGTGGCTATTAAATACTGAAAATCTCCTTTTCTGAAGGACTTCATTATTCTTTCACGTTTTGCCTGAGGTACATCGCTGTGCAGCTTATTGCAGTCATAACCACGCTTATAAAGAGCTGCTTCAAGTTCATCTGCTCTTCTTTTAGTTCTGCAGAAAATGATAGCCATATAAGGATTATCCTGATCTAAAACCCCGCAGAGAGCATCCTGCTTTCTTCTGTCTGTAGTCTCTACCACATACTGTTTGATATTTTCAAGTGTAACCTGTTCTTTTTCCAGTAATACGGTTACTGGGTCATTCATATACCTGTATGCCAATTTTTTAACATCAGAGTTTAGAGTTGCAGAAAAGCATAATGTCTGACGTTTTTTAGAGGTTTCCTTAATAATAATCTCTATTTCATTTTTAAATCCCATTAACAGCAGCTGATCTGCTTCATCTAAAACCAGAGTTTTTAGTTTAGAAAGGTCAATGGTTTTTCTTTCAATGTGGTCTAAAAGTCTTCCAGGGGTAGCAATTATAAGATTAACATTATTCTTCAGTTTTTTAAGCTGTGAGCCTATATCCTTACCCCCATAGGCTGCCAATATGTTTATATCTTTAGCCTGTTTAAGCTTTAATGCTTCTATGGTTATCTGGATGGCCAGCTCTCTTGTAGGGGTAACAATAAGCACCTGAACTCCCTGAATGCCAGGAGTCATATTTTCAAAAACAGGAAGCAGGAAAGCAAGTGTTTTTCCAGTTCCAGTTTGTGATTCTGCTATAACATCTTTACCTCCTTTTATTAGAGGTATGCATTCTGTCTGAACTGGGGTAGGGGTGCTTATATTATTCATCTTTAAAATCTTTTGTATGTCTTCATTTATACCTAATTCTTTAAAATTCATTAATATCTGCCTTTCTTAAATAACTTTAATTATCCATGTAACTAATCAATAATATCATATTATCAGTGTTTTAGCACACTGATTAAATGAGAAAACTGCATAATTCATTATTTTTACTTAAAAATCAGCCGGAATGTTATTATGATTTCCTTTAAGTTATAAACAATGGATAACTGCAATTAAAAGCTTATAAAGTAATTACAGCAGTATTCATATAAAAATTATCTCCAGATGGATTTGATTATATCCGCTAAGCTTTCTAAAAAATTTGAAATGCCTGTTCTTTACAGGAAAAGAATGAAATTATTTCAAAACTATTGCCAGATCATATGTAAATGGTACTCTATATACAGAGCTGATTATTTTTCAAATCTCCATTATGTTCATTACAATAGAAAAGACAGGCTATTCTTTTAGCATTTTAATTGCTATAATATTAATAATGCCTGCCAGATTAATTCAAGGCATGCATAATTTATAATAATAAAAGAGATGTATACAGGAGGAAGAAATGAACTTTATTGAAATATTTAAAGCAATTATATTAGGTATTGTGGAAGGAATTACTGAGTGGCTTCCAATCAGCAGTACAGGACATATGATATTGGCAGACGAATTTTTAAAGCTTAATGTCAGCGGGGCATTTAAAGAAATGTTCCTTGTTGTTATTCAATTTGGAGCTATACTTGCGGTAGTTGTACTTTATTTTAATAAGCTGCTGCCCTTTTCCTTTAAAAATGGTTTTAAAATAAAAAAAGATACTATGTCCATGTGGTTTAAAATCATAGCTGCCTGCATTCCTGCAGCCGTTGTGGGAATTTTATGGGATGACAAATTAAATGCACTTTTTTACAATTATCAAACTGTTGCAGTTATGCTGATTTTGTTTGGAATACTCTTTATCATAATTGAAAACTATAATAAGGGTAAGAGGCCAAGGATAAAAGCTATTTCAGAAATAACTTATCAAACAGCATTAATCATAGGTGTATTTCAGCTTATAGCTGCTGTGTTTCCAGGGACATCACGTTCTGGTGCAACAATTGTCGGCGCTCTTTTGATAGGCGTTTCAAGAACGGTAGCAGCAGAGTTTACATTCTTTCTTGCTGTACCTGTAATGCTGGGAGCAAGTTTATTGAAACTTGTAAAGTTTGGATTCCATTTTACCGGGTTGGAAGCAATGATACTGGCATCTGGAATGATTTCTGCATTTATTGTATCCATACTGGCAATCAAATTTCTCATGACTTATATCAAAAAACATGATTTCAAGGCATTTGGCTGGTACAGAATAGTGCTGGGTGTAATTGTAATTATTTATTTTATAAAAAGGGCCTGACCCTTGGAATAATATACCAGGATATATTTCCTTCATTTCACGAATATATTTATATATTCGGGAATAAATATAAGGTGGAGGTGAATATATGTGGTTAATATAAAAGATAAGAATCCTGGTATTGAATTCAAACATGGTAACGATAAATTCGATATGGAGGCAGCACAAGAATTAGGAATTGACACATCAAATGCTGCTAATGTTACAACTGCAAAAATTATTTATGCTTACGAACTAGGTTTGAAAAATAAACTTTAATTAGGGCACATG
>JAJBWD010000313.1:0-7674 GCA_032907345.1 Bacillota bacterium
GATGGGGAAAACTTCACAAGGGATTAGATATAGGAGCCAGTATAGGCACTCCCATATATGCAGCAGCAGATGGTACTGTGGAGAGTGCATCCTGGGACAGCGGTGGATACGGCAATCTTGTTTTAATTATACAACCATACTTTGTAAGAAGTTCCTGAACCTCAGGTACAGCTTCATTTCTATTACCTACATTTATAGCCATGATAATAGTCTTCATAATAATCCTCCTTAAAATTTATATTATCAATATTTTACCCTTTTTAAAAAATTGTATTATCATAACTCCAGTATTTTTTTTATTTCAAATGATATATAATTTAATAAGTTATATATTGAAGGGAGAAAAATATGATTTTAAATTATTATGGACTTGTTTCAGGTATTCAAACTGAAAGAAATATAGATGGACCTTCCGATAAATTTCTGCAAAAACTTGAGGAACAAACAGGGTATGCTTTTAACCAGGTAAGCCTTGATGAAATATGTCAGCAGGATCTGCCTATAATATATATTAAATCAGGAGGAGCAGAAGAAAATTTTTTAAAATTTTATAAAAAACTTAAAAGTCCTATTTTGCTGCTGACAAATGAATATCATAACTCCTTTGCAGCTGCTTTGGAAATATTGGCTTTCCTTAAATCTCAGGGAATAAAGGGAGAAATTCTCAATGGAGATATACCTTATATATACAGCAGAATAATGATATACAAGAAAATAAATGAAACGAATAATGCAATAAAGGGTGCCAGACTTGGAGTTATAGGCAAGCCTTCAGAATGGCTTATTGCCTCTCAGGTAAATTACACAAAAATAAAATCAAAGACAGGTATTGAATTAGTGGATTTAGAGGTTTCGGAGCTTATAGAAGAAACAAAATCCTGCCACAAAATAGATATAGAAAAAAGAAACCAGCTTTTGCAAAGCGGCTTTTCGGAAAAGGAAGTTTCAGAATGTCTGAAAGTATATGGAGCTCTGAGAGATATAGCAAAAAAATATAATTTAAGCGGTCTTACTGTAAGATGCTTTGATTTATTAGCTACCCTTAAAACTACCAGCTGTGTTGCCCTTTCATTCTTAAATGATGACGGAATAGTATCCGGCTGTGAAGGTGATATTCCTTCACTTATTTCCATGTTTATTCTAAACAAGCTGACTGGGGAAAAAGTATTCATGGCTAACCCCTCCGGCATAAACGTGAAAGATAACAGCATAATCCTGGCCCACTGCACAATACCTATTTCTATGTGCAGCAATTTCTCGTTAGACACACATTTTGAGTCTGGAATAGGAATAGGAATTAAAGGAGAGATTCCTGTGGGAGCTGGAACAATATTTAAGTTATCAAATACTCTTGATGAATATTTCGTATCCTCCATGGATATAAAAGAAAATCTTAATGATAAAAATTCATGCCGAACACAAATAATGGCGGTTTTAGATGAAGATGTAAAATATTTCTTAAAGGCACCCCTTGGAAATCATCACCTGGTTATTGAAGGTGATCATACTGAGATAATCGATTCATTTTTTAATCAGAAATAAACAAAGCTGTCTTTAATAAGACAGCTTAACTTTTTCAGCTAAATGTAATTGATTCCTTAATTTATTCTGCAGTTTCTGTTTTCTATAATTTTATCTGCCAATTCTATAATTTCTTCTATAGAATTTGTACCGGATATTTTCTCAATATTATCTTTCATCCTCTTTATAATTTCCGGGGACTCTATCAGCTTATCTATTATATCATTTAAATTATCAATATCATCCATTGAAATTGCTGCCCCGGCATTTACAAGGAACTCAGAATTTTCTTCCTCCTGTCCTGGTATGGCAAAAGGAATTATAAGAGGAAGTTTACAGATTAAAGCTTCTGATACGGTAAGTCCTCCCGGCTTTGAAATAATAACATCAGACTCACTCATAAGCTTTGGCACCTCATTTGTAAAACCTAATATATTAAGTTCGCCCTTCCCATAGTAAGGCAGATATTTATCATTTAGATCATCATAAAGTTCTTTATTGTTACCACATACTACTGTAACTTTAAGTTTATTTTTATTATTGGTAAGCTCTTTTAAAACAGCTCCTATTCCCTTAAGTCCCATACTTCCGCTCATCATCAAGATTGAAAATCTGCTTTCTTCCTTAATTTCCTTAGGAGTCACATAGAACTCTTTCTTCACAGGAATACCAAAGGGAAATACCTTATCCTCCGGTACATCTCTTTCCATAAGTGTAGTTTTTGTATACTCACTGGCTGTTATATATGCGTCTACATTATTATCTATGTACGCATAATGAGCCTTAAAATCAGTTACAATAGATATAAACGGTATATCTATAATATCCTTTTCCTTCAGCTTTCCAATTACAGCTACGGATAAAGGATGGGTTCCTATTATAATATCCGGCTTAGACTCCTGAATAAATTTGAGAAGCCTGTTCTCCAGCCTTTTGGGATACTTTTTAAGCAGTCTGTCATTTAGTGTTTTATGATCACTTAGTTTATATATATTTCCATAAACTCTTGGAAGGGATTTTGCTAGAAAATCATAACCTTCAGCTACTACTATATTTAAAAATTTATCTCCTTCTTTTAAAAAATCATACTTATTTACATAATATCCCTTTTCCATAAAGGCCTGAGATAAAGAATTTGCCGCCTGATTATGCCCGGCACCCGTAGAAGCAGTTAATATTAATAGTTTTTTCATAGGTTACCTCCTAAATCTTATAAGAAACATTATAAATTACCTTTATTAAAATTACATTAAAATACCATTAAGTAAATTTATTATACGTTTATTATTATACTTTTTCAAATAATTATGAAAGAATACAAAAACCGCTTCAATGAAGCGGTTTTATTTTAATATTCTTTAGTTTTTGAATACTGGGAAGATGATTTAATCATGGAATAACTTCTTCCAGCCTGCTTAAGCTGTGAATCATAACTGGTATCAATTATAACCCAGCTGCCATTTATTAATACCTCATTCCAGGCATGATATCCATTTGCATTTACGCTGTTTCCCATAACCAGCCTGGCTGGAATGGATACTCCTCTCAGCATAGCTGCAAATGTGGAGGCAAAATCATAGCATATGCCTTGTTTTGTGCTGAATGTAGCTGATACACTCGGTACATAACTATAGCTTAATGTATTTACCTTGCTTCTGTCATATTTAATATTTGTAACTACATATTCATATATAGCAGCAACCTTGGCTTCTGCAGAACCTTTGCCTGATGCTAAAGATCTTGCTTTAACTACTGCATTTGTAGAGCTTGTCCATCTTATATTCTGAATTGAATTAAGATACACTATTGAAGAGTCTGATAAATTTACATTTAAACTATAGCTCTTTATGGTACTGTAGGATGTGCCGCTTATATTCTTATATATGGTAACTGTATAATCTCCATTTCCCATCTGAAGAGGAAAATATTCAAAACCGGTAAGGGAATTTAAATTATAAGTATATTTGCTTCCGCTTTTATTTACTATAACCTTTATCTTTTCTCCGGAAGAATGAGTGTATTTAACTCCTACAACTCCTCTGCCAGAATTACTGGTGTCTATACCTGCTGTACCTAAAGCTTCATTTGATGATGCAGGAGCAGCTGTTTTTGGTGCAGAATCCACAGTTTTTGCCGCAGCCTTTGATAAGGGGGCTGCAGTTTTTGCTGTTGTTTTATTAATTGCTGCTGCAGCTGTTTTTGCAGGAGCTGCTGTTTTTGATGAAACTGCTTTAACTGAAGCTGCTGTGGTTTTTACCGCAGATGCAGCTACAACCTTATTTGAAGTTTGCTGAGGCTTGTCCATATTAACAGCTGTATTAGATGCTGCTTTGTTACTACTTATTTTGGCTGTTGAAATCACCTGGGATTTAATTTGTTCAGCATTTCCATTATTTAAATTGCCTAATCCTATCTGTATTGATGTAACTGATAAAAATATGGTAGTTAGTAAACTTATTATTTGTTTATACATACAAAAAAACTCTCCTTTCGGCGGCTGGCTGCCATTAACCCTTAGGTTATTAGGCCCTTTAGCTTTGCGCCCCGCAGTTTCCTGCAGTTTGCCATTATCGTTTGAAAGTTCAAACTCAATATATTAATTTGTATGTCTATTCTATCACTTAATTTTTTTAATTTCAACAATAATTTAGCTTATTGTGGAAATTTTTTAAACAAGTTTAGGAGTAATAGTTTTAATATGGTTATAAAATTTTAAGAAATTCCTATAAGAAGCCCTTATATACTGTTTATAAATATATCTGCAAGATAGGGATCAAATTGCTTTCCTGCACATCTCTTAATTTCTTCCTTTGCAGCTTCCTTTGACATTGCCTTTCTATATGGTCTGTCATTAGTCATCGCATCATAAGAATCAATAATTGTCAGTATTCTGCACTGAATTGGTATTTCTTTTCCAACTAATCCAAAAGGATACCCTGTACCATCCCATTTTTCGTGATGTTTTAAAATCCAATCAGAAATATGTACAAGATCCGGAGAGGTGTGTGCAATACGATATCCGATATCTGAATGTTTTTTCATTACAAGCCACTCCTCCTCTGTAAGTTTCCCAGGCTTAAATAAAACCAAATCCGGGATGCCAATTTTGCCTATGTCATGAAATTGTGCAAAAAGCCTCATATCCTTGATTTCACTGATACTCATTCCAATCTCCTTACATAGAACAGCAGCAGCTTCCATAAGCCTTTCTCCATGGCCCTCAGTATTAAAATCTCGAACCTCCAGCATTTTCATAAGAATATCCACGTTTTTGCTTCTCTGGCTCTGGAAATTATATAATTTTTCTCTATACATATAATCGTCTGCTTCTTTATAAATATCATTTATTGTTTTAGTATTATCACTTAGTATGGCATATCCAATGGAAATACTCACAGGAATATGGCTTCCATCATTATGTTCATTTGCCATTTTTGTAACTTTAGCTTTTATTTCATTTATTTTATCTTCATTTGTTTCCCTTGTAAGTACAGCAAATTCATCTCCTCCAATTCTTGCAATTATATCATTTTCATTGAAGCAGGAGCTAAGTATATTTGCTGTAATACGAATGTATTTATCACCCTCTGCATGTCCCATAGTATCATTAACAAGCTTCAGCCCGTCTATGTCACAAATTACCATGCCTACATTAATTATACCTTCATTTATATATCTTAAAATTTCACTCTCAAAATAATTTCTATTATATAACCCTGTAAGAGTATCATGCATACTCATATCATATACTTTTTTTTCTGCTGTTTTCCTTTCTGTGATATCTCTCACTATGGCCAGAATATTATTTCCCCCATAATTTACAAATCTGGCTTCAAAATAGAAGGGTTTATTATCAAAAGGAAGGGGATATTCATATATCTCAGTTCTTCCATTTGCAATTACACCTTGAATACTTTTTTCAAAACCCTTAGATATTTCATCCGGGAATATATCACGAACATATTTTCCTATAAAATATTCCCTTGGGTAGTATGTTTTATCTCCTTCATCTGAAAGATAATCAACAAAAATACCCTGATGGTTTAGTATGAAAACCAGGTCAGGAATGGTCTTTATTATTGTCCTTATTTTGCCTTCACTATCTCTTAATGCTTCAACTGCATTATTTCTCTCAGTAATATCTACATAAGTTGCAATTATGCTTTCTATATCATTGTTATTGAATTCAGGAATTATATCTGCCTTAACCCACTTTATATCATTGTATTTTTTTCTTATTATACCCATTGTGAAATCATGAACTGGCTTTTTCATTGATATAACTTTATTTAATGGCCTTTCTTCATCCTTTATTCTGCTTCCGTCATTATTTATTATAGTTATTAAATCAACTGAAGCAACATTTTCAGTACAGCCTGTCAGATGTTTAAATTCATTATTGCTTATTATTATTCTTCCGCTGTTTGAAAAAACTGCAATGCCTACATTTAAATTAATTAAAAGCCCCTTATATCTTTCCTCACTTGCCTTTAGTTTTGACATTGCATTTGTAAGCTCAGAAGTTTTCCTCTTTACTTTCTTTTTCAAAGTACGGTTAAGAATAATAAGAAATATAATTATAATAACTATAACTGCTATTGTATATTTTATATATTTAAAATATTCAGGATAATAATTATTGCTGCCCAGCCATTTTTTTTGTATATCTTTATATTCTTTATTGGAAATCAAAGAGAATCCATCTTCTACCGTACTTAATAATTCGCTGCTGCCTTTTTTAACTGCCCTGTGAAATTCTCCAGTATAGAGGGGAACACTATATTTAAATTTGTCGGTTATACCTGACTTATACATATAATAAAAAGCCGGGGGTTTGTCCATAATAAATACTATGATTTTTTTATCTTTTGCAGCATTTATTATATCTTCATAACTGTTAAATTCAATAATATCGGATATACCTTTCTCTTTTAAAATCTTTTCACTGTTATCTCCCTTTTTAACTGCTACAGGAAAGCCTTTTAATGAATTGATATCAGTTATACCTGTAATATTTTCATTAAAAAAAATTGGTACATCAATTTTAGCATAGGGTTTTGAAAAGCTGTAGGATAAAGCTCTTTCTTCATTGTAAAACATAGTATCGATAACATCATATTCATTATTTTCCATACTTTCTAATGCATTATTCCAGCTTGCCGCTGTTATTTCAACTTTTATACCCGTCTTTTCTTCCCATAATTTCCACTCATCAATTAAAATACCTTTTAATTTTCCATCTGTGTCTTTAAAAACATAAGGAGGATAATTATCATCCATAACAACTCTAATTTTTTTATAACTGCTTTTAAAAGTATTTTTATTTTCATTACTATTTCTTAAATAAATTGACGCTGAAGTTAATATTACCATAATTGTTATAAATAGGTATATTAATTTTTTTCTCAAGTTAATCCTCCATTCATAATTTATGCATCCACAATAAAACCATCAGTAGGTGGTTTTATTGTATTTGAATATTTTATAAAGGCTTAAAAAATACGCTTAATACTGCTAATTAATGTAATTCTATAATTAAATTGATTATTTATCAAGAATAATTTACATCATATATATTTATTTTCAGAATATTTATACTTTACATATATTTCTCTGCAATTTTTGCCAATGGACTTCTTTCTACCTGTTTAAGTGTTATATGCCCTGTTATATCGAAATCCTTCATTTTTTCTACGGTATATACAAGGCCATTTGATTTTGCATCAACTAAAACATTATCTATCTGATTATCAGAGGGGTCACCTAAAAATACAAATTTAGATCCAAAGCCGGCCCTTGTAAGCATAAGCTTTGCCAGATGAGGTGTTATTTCCTGTGCCTCATCAACTATAACAAGGGAATCAGAAAATGTTCTTCCTCTCATATATGAAAATGTTTTTGTTTCCATAACGCCCTTTTGCCTATACATATTTATAAAATCTTCAATATTAAAGTCCGTCTTTTTAAATTCAGCTTCTTTATTTTTTGAAGATTTTTCTTTTTTAATATATTTTTCATTCATCAGGTTTTCTATAGCATCGTAAAAGCTTCCCATCCAAGGTCTAAGTTTTTCCTCTTCAGTCCCCGGCAGAAACCCTATATCTCCTCCTGCAGGAACCACAGGCCTTACAAAAACTATCTTTCTGTAAATGC
>JAJBWD010000314.1:0-10011 GCA_032907345.1 Bacillota bacterium
ATACTACATTTTAAGGGTTATACAAATATCTATTTTCATACAGGTTAAAAAAATAAAAGTCAGCTATTTATGGCTAACTTTTGTATTTATAATAATTAAAGGGGAGTAATTATTATAATTTTATACTAAGCCATTTATATGACAATATTATGACATAAATCATAATTATTAAAAAATTTAATTATAATTATACCCATGAGACCGCTGCCATATATAGGATTTTTTTCGCAAATTAAAAGGACTGAGACCTGTAAATTACAGAATTCAATCCTCTTTAACCGTTTAATTAAATTTCATCTATCTTTTTATGGTTCAAGGCTTAATACTTACCCCTACCATGAATATCAAATTCCCAATTTCCCCTGGCCTGGGGTAAATATTATTCAGGATCAGGTATTCTGCAGCAAGTACCAGGTTCGTTTTTTCTTTCCTTATATGTATTTTCATGTTTTGCTCTAACTTTAATAAGCTCACCTGCAACACTTATGCCGATTTCTTCCGGTGTTTCTGCTCCTATATCTGTTCCGATTGGTGAATAAACACGGCTCAATTCCTCTTTTGTGTATCCCTGACTAATCAGCTGAGTATATATCTTATCCCTTTTGCTTCGGCTGCCTATCATGCCAATATATGCAGCACCTCTTCTCAGCACCTGTTGGAGTACAATTTTGTCATATAAATGACCGCGGGTCACAATTATTAAATAACTATTTTCATCTATTTTAAGACTGGGCAGCTTATTAAATGTTTCAATAACCATGGTTTCTGTCGGTTCCGGAAACCTTTCACGGTTAGCGAAATCTGCACGGTCATCCAATACGGTGGTTTTGAAGCCTACACCTTCACATAAAGGAGCAATCTTCTGGGACACATGGCCTGCACCAAAAATATAAACCATCCCGGCCTGACGCAGAGGCTCTACCAGAAAGCGCTGATTATCTATCACTTCCGCATGGATAGATATTTTAGCTGGCCCGGCTATAAGCTTTTCCAAAAAATCCGGATCACATTCTATTTTTCCAATAAGAGTTTTATCAGGTTTTACTATACATTGCTGTCTTTTTAGATATGGAGAACCGGGAATATCTTCTAATACAGTAATAAGCCATGCTTTCTCCCTTGCCTCTATAATTTTCGATGCTGACATACAGACCATATAATTATTTTCATCGCAGGCATCGATGTAATCAATCAATATTTCACCTTTGCCTCCGCAAATCATGTCCATCTCGTTTACATCCTTGTTTGTCAAATCAAATGACTGCATTATGGACTGCCTTAAGCTCAATGACTCCTTGGCAAGACGCATTGCATTAGCTTCCAGACGTCCTCCGCCTATAGTTCCGATAATTGAACCATCCATCCTTATTATCATTTTTGCTCCGGCAGTACGCGGTGCAGAACCGCTTTTGTCAAAAATAGTAGCTACAGCAAAACTTTCTTTTTTTTGCAGAAGATCTGCCATGTCCCGATATAACGTTTTCATTTAGAATTCCTCCAATTCGTTTTTAATATGTTTACTTCGTTTTAATTTCCTATTTGCAGTTCTTTATTTTATATAATACACTAAACCAAACTAAATTTAAAGTAATTATGTTGAGTTATTCCTCCTGAATACTAAATGCAGTTTCCTATTCTGATAATTCATTATACATACAAAAAAGATAACCTGCCTTTCTAAGTTATCTTCTTCTTATTTATCATAGTTTATTAATTATACTGGCATTATACGCTGCACCAAAACCGTTATCTATATTTACCACACTGACTCCGCTTGCACAACTATTCAGCATTGATAACAGTGCTGAAATTCCGCCAAAGTTTGCTCCATACCCCACACTTGTTGGAACTGCAATTACAGGTTTATCAACAAGCCCTCCCACAACGCTGGCGAGAGCTCCTTCCATTCCTGCAATAACTATAATAACTTTTGCCCCTCTGATAACATCTAATGCCTGAAAAAGTCTATGTATACCTGCAACTCCTACATCAACTACTTTCAGGACTTTGTTTCCCAATATTTTTGCAGTTTCATAAGCTTCTTCCACTACCGGTAAATCGGAAGTTCCAGCTGCTACAATAGCTATATAACTATCTGTAATTGCCTGCTCCTTTTTCTTAATGGTTATTGTTCTTCCTAGTTTGTTATATTCTGCTTCGCTGCATATTTCTCTAACAGCATTATACATTTCTTCATCAGCTCTTGTTCCTAATATATTATTATTCTTTGTAAGCATGAATTTAACAATATCCCTGACCTGCTCAACTGTCTTTCCTTCGCAATATATTACTTCCGGATAACCTACTCTGATTTCTCTATGGTTATCTATTTTAGCAAAACCTAAATCCTTAAAGGGTAAATCTTCTAATTTTTCAACAGCTTCTTCTACATTTATTTTATTATCTTTAACGCCCTCCAATAAAGCTTTAATTTCTTCTTTATTCATTGGCTTTATCCTCCCAAGATCTATATCCTCATTATTAGTTTTAAGTAAAACTGCTCTAATTTTTTGAATAAATATCCTTTTCGCCCAAATATACTCTTAACACATTTGGAATTTCTAAGTTTCTATGTCCTATTCCATATGCAGTCCTTTTAATTGAAAATTCTGCCTTTTGAGTAAACTCATCCGCGTTTGATGCCAGTATTGCTGCCCCGGTAGGAGTAGTAGTTTCAAATTGTACTATTCCTATGCTTATAGGAATATTCCTTAATATTTCTGCTGTTGCAGGAGCCGGTACCGGCATAATGCCATGGGCACATTTAACAAATCCGCCTCCAACCTGAACAGGAGATGCAATAATTTTATCAACCTTCAAATAATCTATGCAAATAGCTGCTCCCACCAGATCTACAATAGAATCAATTGCTCCAACCTCGTGGAAGTGTACATCATATAAAGTTTTTCCATGAACCTTAGCCTCTGCTTCTGCAATCTTCATAAACATTTTTAAACTAAGTTTTTTAACTTTATCATTTAAATCACTTGAATTTATTATTTCCTCTATATCCTTCAAATTTCTATGATGATGCTCTTCATTTAATGTAACGTCTACCCTGGTTCCTGTTATTCCGAGTTTCTCAGATTTTTCAATTTTTATTTCAAATTGAGAATTTAAATTAATTTTTGAAAGTTCCTGCAGTAAATAATCTTTAGGTACTCCTAAATCTAATAGTGCTGCTAAATTCATATCACCGCTTATTCCACAGAAACAATCATAATACAAAATTTTCATATTTATTACTCCTCTACTTCCTTTAAATTTCAAATAGTAGCCTATTCAATTCATATTTTGGTGTAAGGCTTCTTTGACTTGTCATAAAAAATTCCTCCCGGATTAATATATATTTTAACATTAACCCGGAGGGAATTTTAATTAAAGTCTTGAAAATATATCTATAGAACTTGGATATTTAAGCGTTAGATACGCTGCTTAATGTAAATCGTCTTATTATTTATTATTAAGGCTTTTTATCAGGCGCATTATATTGTCTGCAGCAAATGTCATATTTTCCACGCTCTTATACCTGCTGATTTCGAAAGCTTCAGGCAGCCTGTTGATTGAAAAAATTGAAGTTACGCCTATATCATATGCTTCATCTATACCAGTTTCAGCTCCTCCCACAATAACCAGTACCGGTACATTTTGCTTTTTAGCTCTTTTTGCTACTCCTACCACTACCTTACCTCTTAAACTTTGAGAATCAATCTTTCCTTCTCCTGTAATAACCATATCCGAATCTGAAATAACAGAGCTAAAATTAACTGTATCCAGTACTGTTTCTATACCCATTTGCAGTTTTGAATCAAAGAATGCTATCATTCCTGCTCCCATGGCACCTGCTGCACCTGTTCCGGGTACTTTGCTTAAATCTTTTTTTAAGTCTTTTTTTATGACCTCTGAAAGATGTTTTATTCCTTCATCTAGCAATAATACTGTTTCATGATCTGCTCCCTTCTGTGGTCCAAATACATGGGAAGCACCTGTTAATCCATACATGGGATTATCAATATCACACATTGTAATTATATCAATTCCATTTAATAAGTCTGATTTGTTTGAAATATCAATTCTTGTAATCTGATGAGTTGTTCCGCCGGTAGGAATAAATTCTATATCTTTTTCATTAAAAAACTTTACCCCTACAGCAGAAGCTGCCCCACAGCCTCCGTCATTAGTACTGCTTCCGCCAAGACCTACAATTATCTTTTTTACACCTCTTTTAGCAGCATCCAGAACAAGCTGGCCTACACCGTATGTAGTAGTCTTCATAGGATCTTTCCTGTCTTCCACAAGCGGAAGTCCGGCACAAGCTGCCATTTCTATAACTGCTGTTTTCCCGTTATCTATTAATCCATAAAAGGATTCCATATCTTCAAAGTATGGATTTTTAGCAGTCACTTTTATTCTTTCACCGCGAAGTGCTGTAAGAAAGCAGTCTACACTTCCCTCACCGCCGTCAGCTACAGGTATTGAAACAACTTCACAATCAGGAAAATGTTCTTTAACTTTATTTTCTATAATTCTGCATATTTCTGTGGAGCTTAATGTACCTTTAAATGAGTCAGGTATTAAAACTACTTTTTTCATAAAGCCTCCTTATATCATTTATATTTTTAAAAACGCCGTTTTATAATTTAAATAACTATAACAGAAACACCGTCAGGAATAACAGTAATTTTCGAGTCATTCTTTCCTAAAATTTCATCTGCTTTTGCAATAGCTTCTTTCATAGAATGTGCAGGAATCATATGCAGATTAGAAACCATTTCATCAGGAGCATCTGAAACATATATAACTCTGGCTCTCATTAGAATACGTGCAAATATCTGTGACTGCCATTGGTCAGGAATGGTTTCATCACTTGGAGTGGCCAGAAATCCATCCATCATTTTGTTTAAATCCTTCTCTTCCTTAAATGTCTTGTAAAACTGTTCTCCGCCATGGCCGTCATTTGACTTAGCAAGCATTATGATTACTCCACCCTTATTTACGGTAGCCTCTGCTGCAGTCATGCCCTTAACTGCCTGGTAGATATTCTGGTCTAAAGGATATCCTCCATTTGTTGAAATTACTATATCTGACGGCACGCTGTTAACCTTGCATTTGCTGTTTAGAAAATTACGGCCTTCAATGTGAGCTAAGTCGCAGTCCCCTGCTACAGCACAGATTATTTCCTTATCAGAATTAATTACAACATTTACTATAAAATCAAGTCTTGCTGCCCTGGCTGCATAAAGCATATCTCTGTGAATTGGGTTTCCCTCAACTATTCCTGTTCTTGACTTGTCACTGTCTATGAATTTTGCATTGTGGTTATACATAACTGTAACTCTGCTGGCGATTCCAGGAAGTATGCTCTTTCTTCCACCGGAGAACCCGGCGAAGAAGTGAGGCTCTATAAATCCTTCAGCTACAAGAAGATCTGCTTCTACTGCCAATTTATTTATTATTAGCTTTCCTCCTGATGGAAGTGTACCTATATTTACAAGCATGCTTTTATCTTCACAGTCATGTACACATATTTTTTCATTAGCCATTATTTCAGGCCCAAATTTAGCTTCCAATTCAGCTCTGGTTGTTCCTCTGTGGCATCCTGTGGATATCAATATAGTGATATCAGCATCCGGATTGCCCTTTCTTATTTCAGCAAGTATCAGGGGCATTATGATCTTACTTGGAACTGGTCTTGTATGATCACTGGAAATTATAACAATCTTATTTTTACCCTTTGCCATTTCTTTTAATCTTGGAGTACCTATTGGATTCTCAATAGCCTGTTTAACAAGATTCTCCTGACTTAGTTCTGGCTTATAGTGATGCATTTCAGATACCAGGACTGCATTCAGCCTTTCTTTTGGTATTTCAACATCCATGTATTCTTTTCCGTATGGCAGTTTAATATTTGACATAATTATTCCTCCAATTACAAATTTGATTTATACTTAATTTTCATTCAGCATCTTTCCGATTTCTATAGCTTTCAATATACTGTCTTCTCTTGCTGTCATTGTTCCTGCAATATCAAATGCAGTACCATGATCAACAGAAGTTCTTATTACATCAAGGCCCACTGTTATATTAACTCCGCTGTCAAAAGCTAAAAGCTTCAGTGGAATATGCCCCTGATCGTGATATTGTGCAACAACAATATCAAATTCCCCTTTATATGCACGAAGAAATACAGTATCCGGAGCTATTGGCCCTGATACATTTATACCCTCAGCCTGACATGCTGAAATACCAGGAATTATTTCCTTTATTTCCTCGTCTCCAAATAAACCATTTTCTCCTGCATGAGGATTAAGTCCTGCCACAGCTATCCTGGGATTCTCATACCCGGTTTTTTTCAAGGTCTCATTGGCCAGATGTATTACATCCATAGTTCTTTGTTTACTTACGTTGTCACAGGCATTTCTTAAAGATATATGTGTTGAAGCATGAATTGCTTTTAACTTATCGCTCCATAAAAGCATCGCATAGGAATCGCCATGAGCAAATTCTGCAAATATTTCTGTATGTCCTGCATAGTTATATCCTGCCAGATGCAGTGCTTCTTTATTTAAGGGCGCTGTTACAACAGATGTTATTTTCTTCTCCAGTGCAAAATCTATTGCAGACTTTACATACAAAAATGCACATTTACCGCCTAGGGCACTTACCTTTCCTATTGTGATTTCATCTGCTCTTACCGGATATGGGTCAAACACATTTATGTTACCGCTTTTGAAGTCCTGTATACTTTTTATCTTATTAAAATTGTATTCCATTTCAAACTTAGCATTATAAAATTTCAGAAGCTCAAAGCTGCCAAATACAATTGAATTTTCCATTATTTCAGGCTTTGTTTTAAAAGCCTTTAAAATTACTTCAGCACCTATACCGCAGGGGTCTCCCATAGTTATTCCAAATAAGTTCATCTGATAACCTCCTTTAGTTTTCTATCAGCATATGTTATTGCATCTTCTTTTCAAAAGGCTCCAGCTTTTGTTATGACTTTAAGTCCCTCAAAAGGCCCGCCTACAAGTCTCATCATAGGTATGCCAATTGCAATCTCATCAATTATAGATGATCCAAGTGATTTTACTTTCTCAAAAAATCCAGTTGCTGTATCTCCTCCTGTAAGAAAAACTCCTGATACCTGGACTTTTTTTAGTACTTGTTCTGTTATATTTCCAATTAATTGCTGAGTAAAAACACTGATATCCTCATAAGACATGTGATTTTTCCTGCCTGTCTCATTGTTTTTAATATATTCTTCAGAATCGTAAGAAGATGAAGACAACAGCATAGTGTCTTTCCCTTTATTCAGAAGTTCTATGGTCTCATCAACATAGACATCTAAATTAACTTTATCCTCCATAATTTTATAAACAGGTACCTTCACCAGGGTAATCCCGTTATTTTCAGCATATTTTACCTGCTGCCTTGTTATATTACTTACACTGGCCACTACAGACAGAACAGGCGGCGTTTTCTTTTCTATTTCTAAAAGATTATCAGCCATTGCAGCTGTACCCACCCAAAGAATTTTTTTACCGGTATCAATACCTGCTTTTATGATGTTTTTCATATCCTGGTTTGTAACTGCATCAAACGTAAAAAGCCTGCCTTCAGTAAAATCAATATTTTTATTTTTAACATCCTTAAGTAAAATGTGTGTAACTTCTTCAGAATAAACTTTTTCAAGAATTTTTTTTATGTTATCTTCCTTTACAGGTTTTTTAGGGTCCTTTGCCATTTCAGTGTCTGTTATGGGTACATTATTCAGCATATGTATCCCATCAACAGTAATTCTGTTAAGGTCTGGAAATGCCGGTGCAAATATAACAAGTTCGCTTTTGTAAGCTTCATCAACAGCTTTTATTTCCTCGGCCAGATTCCCTCTCAAAGTAGAGTCTACCTTTTTGATTACATATTTAAACTTTGAAAAATCTACTCCTTTAAGAATATCTTTTACTCTGCCAAAGGCCTTTTCCCCAGACATTCCTCTGGATTCAGTATCCACAACAAATGAATCAGCAGTAGTATTAATAAGTTCACCTGAAAATACTACATTTGTATTTATATCACGTCTCTTTAGCTGAACTCCTGTGTCATTAGCTCCGGTAAAATCATCAGCCACTACTAAATATCGGTCCATAATATTCTCCTTCTTTTAAAAAAGAAATCTACGCAGAATACTGTTATTCCGTATTCTGCGATTATATTTCTTATTAATTAAGCAGCTGCATTAGCCGTTTTTAATTTTTTTTGTTTTTCTCTTTTATCTAGATAATTTACAAATAAAGGACATAATATTGCTGTAACAATGATTGCTGCAGCAATTTGAACTGTGGCTGTTGGAGCAACTGCTGCTAAGGATGCATCAACTGCTGCTAAGGCTGCCGGAGTTGCAACTGCATTTCCTGCTGTTGTACCAACTGCAGCACCTACTTGTGGGTGCTCAGCTTTAAGAAGTTTCATTGTGTAATATCCGCCGATACCTGTTAATAATGTGCATACAACTCCCAATATTATTCCAGGTATTCCTGCTTGTATAATCTGACCAAAGTTTAGAGCTGCACCTAATGGGAATGCGAAGAATGGTATTAATATTACAGTACCTGGTTCTAAAAATTTCCTTAAATCTTCGTCCAAATTACCCAATATAAATCCTATTAATATCGGAACTATAGTTGCAACTAATGCTATAAATGGAACATTAGCTATTCCCGTAATTCCAAAAGCCACCATTGTAAAAAATGGTCCATCATTTAAGGAAAGTATGGATATTGCTCCAACGTCTGTGGAATCACCATACTGTCCTGCCAAAGCTGCATAAAGCCCGCCATTGGAATTTGTAATTGCTGCTATAATTGCCAGTGGTGCAATTCCCAAAACTCCTGAAGGTCCAAAGAATTTGTTAACTAAAACGCCTAAAACTGCACCAATTAAAAACTTTGACAAAGTTAATGCCACACCTTTTATCAACGGAGAACCTGCCTGCTTAGCATTTATCTGTGCGCCATTGCAAAATAGAAAAGCTGCTAAAATCGGCATTGCACCTGACTTAAACAAGTTTGTAGTAAATCCGCCAATTTGTAATGCTTGTGGAAATAATGTATTAATTAGTGCACCCAGTAATAAAGGAACTACCATTAAGCCCCCTGGGATTTTTTTGACTGTTTTTAGAATTTTCATCTGTTTCCCTCCTGTATTAAAATTTCATTATAGATAAATAGCAAGATTTATGCCAATGATGGTTTCCATTGATAACCTTTACTTTGTTTTATTACCAATTGATTTTCTTAAATGCTGCGTTTCTTTTTGAAACAAAAAATGATGAAAATTGAAACATTAGTTTCCTTTTTCATCAAAATAATTACTTCTTTAATTTTCTCCATAGTGTGGTTCTGTTTATTTTTAAGATTTCGCAGGTTTTCTTTACACTTTCACAGGTACCCTCATAAACCATTTTAATATAATTATTTTCAACCTCTTCAAGATCCATATCTGCTGATGCCGCTATTTCTATAAAATCCTTTCCTATGCTGCAATCTTTTGATATTTTTTTATGAGGTTCAGACTGATTATCATCCTTAATATAATCAAATGATGAGAGAATTACACATTTTTCAATTAAATTTTCCAGCTCTCTTATATTTCCCTCATAGACCCTGTTTAAAAGACATTCCTTAACCTGTTCAGTTATTTCAAGAGGTTTTTTATTGTACATTTCAGAATACTTTTTAGTAAAATATTCTGCCAAAACTATTATATCCTCTTTTCTCTTACTTAACTGAGGTATCCGTAGTGTCAGCACATTAATGCGGAAATATAAGTCTTTTCTGAATTCACCTTTATCCACCATGTCCTTAAGGTACTTATTAGATGCTGTAATTATTCTCACGTTAACAGGTATGACTTTATCTCCCCCCAGCCTCATTACCTGTTTCTCCTGTAATACTCTAAGGAGTCGTCCCTGTAATTCTTTTGGTATTTCACTTATCTCATCTAAAAATAAAG
>JAJBWD010000315.1:0-23265 GCA_032907345.1 Bacillota bacterium
CATAGGTTCAGCTGAAATTTTCGTAAAGACTATTTAAACTTAGTTTAAATAGTCTTTTTATTGGAGATTGCATAATTCGAAATTATATTCCATCTTGAAAAAACGGTAAACATTCGTTATTTTCAAGATTGATCAGCGGTGGGTAATTATGCAATCTCCAATAAAAGAGATTGCAGAATTCGGAAGTATATTCCATCTTGAAAAAACGGTGAACATTCGTTATTTTCAAGCTGGATCAGCGGTAGGTAATTATGCAATCTCCAATAAAAAGACTATTTAAACTTAGTTTAAATAGTCTTTACGAAAATTTCAGCTGAACCTATGTTGGTTGCCAAAGGAACCTTATGAACATCACATATTCTAAGAAGCGCCGTTACATCAGGTTCATGAGGCTGAGCTGTAAGCGGGTCTCTAAGGAAAATAACCATGTCTATTTCCCCGGAAGCCACTCTTCCTCCTATCTGCTGATCTCCGCCAAGAGGACCTGAAAGAAACCTATGTACGGTAAGTCCGGTGCTTTCTGATATTATCTTTCCTGTAGTACCTGTTGCAAAAAGCTGATGTCTTTCAAAATTTTCTTTGTATTTCTTTACAAAGGCAAGTATCTCTTCTTTCTTTTTGTCATGGGCAATTAAAGCAATATTCATAATATCCCCCTAAAAATTTATTTTTTTCCTTCTCATACCTACATTAAGAACAATTCCCAAGGATATAAAACTTGATAATATAGAACTTCCGCCATAGCTCATCAGCGGAAGGGTAATACCAGTTACCGGCATGATTCCTATTGCCATACCAATGTTTTCAAGGATTAAAAACAAAAATGTTGCTACAGTTCCTGAGACTAATACCTGACCAAATATATCTTTCGAACTTTTCCCAATAATAATCATTTTAAATATTAGGAATCCATAAAAGAAAATTAATCCGAGTCCTCCTAAGAGTCCCCATTCTTCTCCTACTACAGCATATATATAGTCTGTGCTTATTTCAGGAATAAAGCCAGAGGAATATGTCCCTTTTAAGAAGCCCTTGCCTAAAATTCCTCCTGAACCAATGCCTATTTGGGACTGAGTTGCCTGATATGCATAGGTAAGCTCATACTGGTCCGGATTTAAAAATGCAAATATCCTCCCCATCTGATAAACTTCAAATAATCCAGATTTCCATAATATAAGAACTAAAATTAAAACTGCCAGAAATCCTCCAATTATTATCTTATTATCCAATCCAGCTGCATAAAAAACGCCTAAAAATATAAAGAAAAGCACCATGGTCATCCCCATATCCGGCTGGATTACAATAAGAATCATAGGAATAAGAACAACTCCAATAAGTTTAATCAAGTTCTTTGGCTCATTTATATTTCCTTCAAAATCACTTATCATTTTTGCAACCATAATAATTGCTGCTATTTTCACGAATTCTGAAGGCTGTATACCCCTGCTTCCTATGCCTACCCAGGATCTGGCTCCTCCTGATATTTTTCCGAATACATCTATATATACAAGAGATAATATACCTATTCCATATATTATTTTTGAGTAGCTGCCAAACAGTGAGTAATCTATTGATATCATTATGTACATTATAAATAAGCCCAGAACTATCCACAGCAGCTGATGTTCCAAGTAATACATTCCATATTTTTTATATGTACAGCTGTAAATATTCATAACTCCAAACAAACTTATTATAAGTACTGTTATTATCATACCAAAATCCAGCTGTTTCAGAAGCTTTCTATTTATTATTAAATTTTTTAACACGGCAATACCTCCCAGCTGAAATAAGTTTCGTATATTAACTATTCTTTTTTCTAATTGGAATATTGGCAACCAAAGCAGGATAGCCGCCATCTTCATCGTCTGTTTTTGTTATGGTCAGGTCTATATTTGATACTTCCACATCTACATATTTAGTAATAACCTTTATTATGTCTTCTTTCATTTTATCCAGAAGTTCAGGAGACAGCATGGCTCTGTCCTGAATCAAAATAAGCTGAAGCCTGTCTTTTGCAACCTTTTTTGAGGATGGTCTTATAAAAAAATCTTTAAAGCTCATATCTTCTACTTCCTTTTAAATATATTTAGCAAAGAACCTAATATTCCGCCATTTACTTTTTCTAAATTTATAAATTCTACATCCTCACCTGTAATTCTTTTTGCCACATTATTATATGCTTTTCCTGATATTTCTCCCTCATTTAATGCAATAGGCTCTCCCTTATTAGTTGATACGGTAATATTTTTATCATCAGGAATTACACCAATTAATTTTATTGCCAAGCAGTCTAATATGTCCTGAACGCCCAGCATATCTCCTCTTTTTACCATATCATAATTTATCCTGTTTACCAGCAGCTTATGATCCTCCAGACCTTTTGCATCCAGCTTTCCTATTACTCTGTCCGCATCCCTGATTGAGGTAAGCTCCGGATTAACAACGATGACTGCTCTGTCTGCTGCTACAACAGCATTCTCAAAGCCTTGTTCAATGCCTGCGGGGCAGTCAATTATCACATAATCAAACTCTTCTTTCAGACTATTAATTAAAGTTTCCATATTTTCTTTTGATATATCATTTTTATCTCTTGTCTGAGCTGTTGGAAGCAAAAACAAATTAGGCAGCCTTTTATCCTTTATAAGGGCTTGCTTTAGCTTACATCTTTCTTCAATTACATCTACCAATGTATAGATTATCCTGTTCTCAAGTCCCATAAGCACATCCAGGTTTCTAAGCCCTGTATCACCGTCTACTAAAACAACATTTCTGCCAAGCTTTGCTAATGCAGTTCCTATATTAGCTGTTGTAGTTGTCTTGCCAACTCCGCCTTTTCCCGATGTTATTACAATTGCTTCTCCCATTTTAACCCTCCATTAATACATTCTCATATTTTTATAAGGTTCTACTATTATACTTCCATCCTTAATAAGTGCGATTTCAGGGTAATGCGGAATATCATCCTCATCAGGAGACCTGGTAGCTATTTCTCCAATGCTCAGTATCTGAGGCTTTAATGTTATTGCCGCTATAACAGCTTCATTATTTCCGCCGCGGCCTGCATATACATTTCCCTTTAAGGCACCAAATACTATTACATTTCCCCCGGCATATACCTCTGCCCCGGAATTCACATCACCAATAATAACTATATTTCCCGGGTAATCTACAATTTGTCCGCTTCTTATGGTTTTCCTGTAAAATTTCGTCTTTCCTTCATAAATTCCCTTAAATACTTTTTCTTTATTTGAAGACATATCTTCATAAACACATTCTTTTATCATAAATTCATCAAATAAAATATCTTTAAGCTTATCTCTGTCTCTTTCATTTAACTGCTTCAGATCTGTTATTATTTTTATCTCTGCACCTCTGTAGAACTTACTACCTTTTGAAAGCTTTTCTATAAGCGCAGAGGCTAGCTGGTCAAAGTCATTAAAGCTGTTATTATTTATTACCACATTTAATCCATCTTTGTTTCCCTTTAATATAATAGCATCTTCCACTAATATCACCCCCAGCTATTTCGTTTTTAATGTATAATTAAATTTTGGTACATAATTTGGATTCTCTTTTTGAAGTCTTTCTTTAAAATAAGCTTCAAATATTGCCCTGGCAACCGGTGCAGAATAACCGCCGCTGCCTCCATCAAATATTACAACAGAAACTGCAATCTCCGGATTATCATAAGGAGCAAAGCCTAAATAAACAGCATAGGCATCTCTTCCATAATCTGACTGTTTATCAGAAAATGTAGCAGATCCTGTCTTACCTGCTGTCTGAATAGGAAATCCTGCAAATATGCTTTTATTAACGGTTCCTTCTTCTCCGGATGTAACAAGAAGCATTCCTTCTTTTATGGCATCTATTGTTGACTGCTTAAAATTACTCTTTTCAATTACTTCAGGTTTTGTCTGCTCAATAACCTTTCCTGTTGAATCTGTTATTTTATCAACTATATGAGCCTTATACCTGGTACCTCCATTTAACAGAGTTGAAAGATAAGAAGCCAGCTGAAGCGGTGTAAATTGATTAGTTCCCTGGCCAATGGCAGCATTTAACACATTAACCGGAGTACTTATTTCTGCTCTTGCATCTCTTACGGAATAAAATATAGCCTCTGTAATATTTTCTATATCACTATCAGAATATTTAAGCTTTGTCAGCTTTGGAGAATCAGCTATCATTTCCTTAAGCTTGGCTTTTACATTCTGAAAAAATTTATTAGTTTCTTCAGCAGTCATTTTTGTAACTTTCATCTGATTTGATATTAACTTTTGAAAATTATTTTTTAAGGTTTTTACATCCTCTGAATCATCACTTCTTGGAATTATATCTATAGCTTTAAATTTATTATTTTGTCTGTCTCTTCCTTTTTGAAGAAGGCTGTTTAATTCCTGAGTAAACACAACAGAAAAAATTGATTTTCCTGTTTCATAATTATATACCTGTCCAAAACTTTCCTCATCATAAAGCTCAATTCCGGTTGTAGCTTTCTCACCAGGTTTACATCCAAGTCCCAGTTTCCAAGCATATTTTGCCAGCGTATTCATTCCGGAAGATCCTTTTGACTGAAGCCAATCCCCTACCTGGTAGAAGAAGTAGTTGCAGGATACTTCCAATGCCCTGGTTACATTTACACTTCCATGAGTGCTGTGATATTCTCTGTATTTCCAGCACATCAAACCATTAGGTACATTGTATTTTGTAAAGGCACCTTTATCAACCACTGTAGTTGATGTAGTTATTACGCCTTCTTCCAAGCCAGCTAAAGCAGTAACCGGTTTAAATGTAGATCCTGGAGGAATAAGTGATGCTATTGCATAGTTGAAGAATGGTTTTGGATATATATCATATAAATCTTTTCTTCCGGTTACATTTCCGCTGGAATCTTTCTGAACAGGGAATAAAGCATCAACTGTAGTAGATAATCCATTTTTACTTATATAATCTTTCCCAAACTGTTCGTAATCAGGGTCAAAATACTTTTTTCTAAGTTCTGATGTTAATGCTCCCGGGGTTGAAAGCAAATTAGGATCATAACCTGGCCTGGAGGCTAAGGCTATAATTGATCCTGTTTTTATATCTTCAACTACTGCAGCTCCTCTAGTTGCATTTTTAGAGTATGGATGGGCTTTATTATAGGTTTTCTGAAGGGTCTTCATGGTATCGTCTAATGCCCTTTCTGCTGCATACTGAACATCCTGATTTATAGTAAGATATATATTTTGTCCGGGATAAGGTTCTCTGCTTCCCAGCTCTTCTATGACTCTTCCCTGGGAATTAATCCTGACAATTCTTCCTCCCTTTGAACCCTTTAACCTATCTTCATAAACGCTTTCTATGCCCTGAGTTCCAACATAGTCAGAGCTTACATCATACCCCTGCTCTGTATACTTATCTTCCTGCCAGGGCTGAATCTTTGAAATATAGCCTAAAATTGAAGAAGCAAAATCACCATAAGGATAATACCTGGTAGGCTCTGTGCTTACATCAATGCCAGACATTTCATTAAGTCTCTGAAGGAAAATTAATGAAGTATCTTTTTTCAGGTTCTTAGCAATTACCACAGGCTTATAATTTGAAAAATGCTGAATCCATACTGCATCCTTTATAAGCATGTATCTTCTCTCAAGAGCTATAGAATAAGCAGGCTTATCTGCATTTTCTTCTATTTCATAAAACTTAAGCAGGAATTTAAAAGTCTGCTCCGGAGTTATTGCCAGAAGCTCTGCATCTTTAAGTGCAACTTTTTTACCATCAACAGTCTTTTCTCCCATTCCCCTGTCTTTTTTGAATCTGATTTCTGCCCACTTTTTTGTAGCAGCATCGTCTGTATTAAATTCAAACCTGTATGGGTTAGTCTTTAATGCAAAGTCATCAACCTGTTTTTCTCCATTACTGTCTAATATAGAAAGAACCTTATTTGCCGTGCTGATAAAACTTTTTTTGTTTTCATCAGTTTCTGTATATGTAAGAGTATAGCTGATATGGTTTGTGGCTAAGGTATTTCCGCTTTTATCATAAATAATACCTCTTGGAGCTACATCTGGTATTTCTGTATATGAGTTTTTATCTGCTTTCTCTTTATATTCATCTGATTTTACAACCTGTATATAAGTCAGCCTGATTAATAAAACTGAAAATACTATACAGGCTATTATAAATAAGGACGAATATCTGTCTACTTTAACTTTTTTCATTTAATCACCCTTTATAATTTCCAATTTGCCTTAACTATATCTCTCTGACAAAAATTGTATATAATTCTATAAATAAAAAATCCTAAAACTAAATTATATAAACTGTTATATAAAACCTGACTATATGCAAAGTACTTCTTACCCATATATAGTATAACAAATATAAGGGTTCCTTTAATAAATGTAAGAAAAAAAGAAAGAAAGACTGGTATCAGCTTTTTTTCTCTGATTATCAAATTTCCTATATAAGCTGCAAAAATGCATGTAAGCATATTTGTCAGCATATTTATGCCAATACCATTAAAAAAATATATATCCTGCAGAAAGCCGGTAAATATTCCAATCAATATACTTTCCACATATCCATTATTTAAAGAATAATATATGGCAAATATATAAAGTAGGCTTGGGTATGCTCCTCTAATTGAGAAAAAAGGCATAACTGAATTATCTAGAATTAAAAGCAGCATTGAAATGATTATTAATAATCCTATTTTCTTCATTTATATACCTCTTTAATATTTTATTTCACCATTGCCGGAAACCTGCTTTGGTACTACTACCTCTACAGTAGTAATTTTTGTGAAATCCGCAAAGGGCTCTATTACTGCTGTTTTTTGAATTCTTCCCTTGTCTTCTTCTACAGATAAAACTTTTCCTATTCTTATTCCTTTAGGATATAAACTGCCTGTTCCTGATGTTAAAATAACATCATCTTTATTTATTACACAATCTATAGGAAGGAGAGTTACCTTTGCAAGAAGATTATTGTCGCTGTCTCTGTAACCTCTTACAATTCCTACATTTTCATTTGTATTTTGTATAAGAGCAGCTACAGCTATATTTTCATTTGACAGAGTCTGAACAGTAGACCAGGCAGCTGCAGTGGAAGTTACTTGTCCCACTAGACCTTCCGGTACTATTACTACCATTCCGGTTTTTATACCGTCATTATAGCCTCTGCCTATTATATACCCGTCTAAATAACTGCTTCCGGTTTTTGAAATCACATCACAGGGAAGATATTTATAATTGTTTCCCTGGGATTGATTAAAATCAAGATATTCTTTGAGCTTTTCATTTTCACTTTTTAAGAAATCATAATCCAGAGCCTTTTGCTCCAGTTCATTATTTTTTTCTATTAATTCTTCATTCTGATTTTTTATATTTTGAATATTAGTAATAAAGCTGAAAGATCCCTGAATGCTTGAACCTATCTTATAAAATACTTTTTCCACTCCGCCTATGGCATACCCAAATCCACTCTCAACACTGGATACCCTGCTTCTATTCATACTATAGCTAATTAATATTAAAAATGTAACTGACAGCAGAATTACTACTACTGTCAGTTTCTTACGAAATGATCCCATTTTTATCTTCTGCTTTCAAGCTTATCTAAATTAGCCAACGCTTTACCAGCACCTATTGCTACACAATCAAGAGGATTTTCTGCTACATTTACAGGTATATGAGTCTCATGATTTATAAGTTTATCTAAATTATGAAGCAGAGCTCCTCCTCCTGCAAGCATGATTCCTCTTTCCATAATATCTGCTGATAATTCCGGCGGTGTTTTTTCGAGAGTGGTTTTTATTGCATCAATTATTGAATATATAGGCTCTTTTATAGCTTCTCTAATCTGATCCTCATTTATCTCTATTGTCTTTGGAAGTCCTGTAACTAAATCTCTTCCTTTTATATCCATTACCCTGTTTTCACCTGTATCAAAGGCTGAGGCAAGTTCAATCTTAACTGTTTCCGCTGTTCTTTCTCCTATCATTAAATTGAATTCTTTTTTAATATAGGTTATTATGGCCTGGTCCAGTTCATCTCCTGCTATTCTAAGGGACTTGCAGGTTACAATTCCCCCCAGGGCTATTACTGCAACCTCTGTAGTTCCTCCTCCAATATCTACAATCATGCTTCCTGATGGTTCTGCAACCGGAAGACCAGCTCCGATGGCAGCTGCCTTTGGCTCTTCCATAAGTACTACGTGCCTTGCTCCTGCACTTCTTGTAGCATCTTCAATGGCTCTTTTTTCAACTTCTGTAACGCCTGATGGGAAGCATATAACTATTCTTGGAGATGTAACTGTTCCCTTTGGATTAACTTTATTGATAAATGATTTAAGCATAGTTTCCGTAATATCAAAATCTGCAATAACTCCATCCTTAAGAGGTCTTATTGCTACTATATTTCCCGGTGTCCTTCCAATCATCTTTTTTGCTTCATTTCCAACTGCAAGTACCCTTTTTGTATCCAAATTAACTGCAACTACAGAAGGCTCTCTTAAAACTATTCCTTTTCCTTTTATATAAACTAAAGTGTTTGCTGTTCCTAAATCAATTCCCATATCCTTTGACATACCAAATAATCTCATTTCTTTTCCTCCAATTAAATTATTCCTTTTTCTTTTAAACTTACAAATGTACCATCACCAATTATTATATGATCTAAAAGCTCAATTCCTAAAATCCTGCCGCTTTCAGAAAGTCTTCTGGTTATATTTATGTCTTCCTCTGAAGGCGTTGGATCACCGGATGGATGATTATGACATATAATTATTGAAGATGAGCTATCTCTGACTGCATATGTAAAAACTTCCCGAGGGTGAACAATAGATGAATTCAGACTTCCTACTGATACATCCTTAATGGTCAAAACAACATTCTTAGTATTAAGAAGTATAACCTTCAGATATTCTTTCTTTAGGTACCTCATCTCCTCCATCAATAAATCTGCTGCATCTTTGGGAGATACTATTTTATAATCATTTCCCGATTTATATGATTTTATTCTTTTGCATAATTCCATTAAGGCGATTAGCGATGCAGCCTTGGCATCTCCTATTCCAGTTATCTCTCTATATTCACTTACAGTCATGTTTATAAGCCCATTTAAGCCTCCGCTTTCCTTTAAAAGCCGGCTGCAAAGTGATACAATATTCTCATTTCTTGTGCCTGTTCTTAAAATAACAGCCAAAAGATCAGAATTCGAAAGACACTCCGGTCCAAATCTTAAAAGTCTTTCTCTTGGTCTCTCCATTTCCGGTAAATCCATAATCTTTAAAATACTGTCCATCAAAAATCTCCTAGAAAAAGATTTACCTCCATCAATTTTAACATACTATAAAGTTTATTTACAGGAAGTCCTACTATATTAAAATAGCACCCTTCTATTCTTTCAACAAACCTGCTTCCATATCCCTGAATTCCATATGACCCCGCTTTGTCTAAGGGCTCTTTTGTCGAAATATACCAGTTAATTTCTTCATCAGTTAATTTACTGAAATAAACATCTGATTTTTCAAAATCTCCAATTGACTCTTTTGTTTCTGTATTTATAAGATATATCCCTGTATAGACAGAATGGCGTCTCCCGCTTAAGCTTTTAAGTACATTGAAAGCCTCCTGTTTATTCTTAGGTTTCCCAATTATTGTGCCGTCTAATTCTACTATGGTATCACAGCCGATTACTATTGAATCTTTTGTTCTTCCTGCTACTTCCAGAGCCTTTCCTTCAGCAATATTTATTACATAATTTGAAATTTCAGAATCATTTACCGCTTGAGTTTCATCAAACTTACTTGGAATTTGAATGAAATTCTCAGTTATTTTCTTAAGGAGTTCATATCTCCTCGGTGATGAAGATGCTAAAACTAATCTCATAATACTCATCCTAATACTTTCTATATATAATTATAGACAATATGATACAGATTATAGACATTATATTTAATTTAATATTTAATCCTAATGTTAAAGTTAATATTTTAACATCAACCAGTAACGGACTTGCTGTACCAATATTATATGTAGTCTTTATAAAGCTTAGTGCTGAGATTCTGCTGCCCAGGATGTCTCCTAAAAAAGTGCCCAGTATCCCCCCTAATATTATAAATAACACTAATAGAATTGGGTTTTTATCAGATACTTTCAAGTACATCCCACCTTACTTTTTATCTTATATAGTTTATCATTTAAAAGAGCTTTTAACAAGTATTTATGTGAGAAATTTGTAAATTAAGATTCCCAATAAAAAATAACCGAAGTATTATCGGTTATTTTGACTTAAAGCTTCCTGACACCTGATATATAGACTTATTATACTTTTCAAGTTCATCTTTTGTTAATTTATCTCCCATGCTGTTAACTAAACTTTTTAAGTCATTTAGTGATTTATAATTTTTCGAAGAAGAATCTATTTGTTTTAATTCCTTTAACCATTTTTTAAATTCATCTGTCTTTACTGCTGATATATTATCTGATACAAGGTTTTCCTGTATCTGTATTAAGCCATCAATAATTTTCCCTAATTCCTCATCACAAAGGTTGTCTTCTTTTATTTCATATACTATTTTTGAGTTTGCCACATTATCCTTATTCATTTTTTCCTTTATTGCTTCTGCTTTGCTTTCTGAAAAGAATCCAAGAAGAACGCGGAAGCTTCCATTTTCTTCTATAATAAATGGGGCACCATAGGGTTTTAATTTTTCAAATACTTTGTTCGCATTATCTTTATTCTTAAATAATCCGCCCTGTATGGCTATGTATTTATAGCTGGTATTTTTAGACTTATCTGTTTCCTGATTTATCTTAAAATTATCAATATTAATGTTTTTATCCTTTATTAAGCCCTTTGCAATGATTGTCCCTAAAATGTATGATAATACCAATGCTAAAAATAAGATTAAAAATATTATTTTGTTTTTCATTTTACATCCCCCTTAATATATATTATTAAGGAAGTTATAAAATTATACTAAATATAAACAATAAAAACCCGGCATACTGCCGGGCCATATTAGTATATTCTTTTTGCTCCTCTAAAACTTGAAGAATAATATCCATCATTTAACGAGCTTACTTTAACACCAGTTCTGCTGTTAGATGCGTGAACAAATCTTCCCCCGCCTATATAAATTCCCACATGAGATATTGGCGTATAAAAAAATACTAGGTCTCCTGGAGCCAAACTTGTAACACGTTGTCCGATTCCGGCATACTGGCTGCCTGCTGTTCTTGAAAGACTAACTCCGAAATGTTTATAAACATATTGAGCGAATCCGCTGCAGTCAAATGCTCTTGGTCCTGTTGCTCCCCATACGTATGGGTAACCTACGAACTTTAATGCGTAGCTGGCTACCTGCCCGCCTCTTGACGAAGCACTTATTTCTCCAAAACCCCTACTATAATTAGATGATTTTTTTGAAGCAGATTTTTTTGAGGTAGTTACCACAGCCTTTGGTTTTGCTGGAACCTTTATAACCTTACTTGTTGTAAAGGTAGTAGATTTGATCTCTACAGCACTTGTTTTAACTTCCGGTGTATCAGCTTTTACCTTTTCGCTTTTGTTTATCAAACTAAAGGATGAAGCAACCGTAATAGTTATAAGCGCTCCAACCAGCTTAAACTTGATACCTCTCATAATTACCTCCTTCTTTAAAGTTGTCCAATTTTTTTATCTAAAAAACAATCACTTTTTATATTATAAAATATAAACACGTGATATGTCAACCCATAGTTAATTTGGATAGTTTAAGTATAAACATATCTAAGTTGTCATTTTCTGATTTAAAGAAGTTTTTTGACACTCTGCTTAATATAAATTTGTTTTCCTTATAGAACTCCATAAGCTCAGATTTTTCATCTACTATAGCATAAAAATCATTTATTGAAAATTGATCTTTAAAGAATTCTATTGTTTTCTTTAATAGAAGCGAAGACAAGCTTTTTTCTTCTATATTAAAATACCAAAACCAAATCTGATTTTCATTCTTATATTCTATTCTTCCTTTTATTATTCCTATTATCTTATTATTGATTTCAGCCTTAAGGAAAAATTCACTCTCACTAATATAATATTCAAGGAACCTGTCATTAAATTCCTTTAAATTGAGAATTTTATTATTAGTATCATTTTTTTTAAAAAGCCATGCTCCAACTTTCTCCTTGTCTTTCTCTTCAACACTGTTTACAGATATATTATCATAAACAAAATTAACATTAAGCATAGGAATACCCCCTTAAATATAATAATTCTACATAAAATTAAATATTCCTTTTTTTTATAATTTCCAATATCAGGATTTCTATTGACACTTATTAATTAAATGTATATAATCGTCTTAATAATATTATTGATGTTTCGATGATGGGAAGAGTAAGTTATAAAATGTCTTAAGCGAGCTGGAGAGAGTGTAAGCCCGGCGGCAGATTATAATTGAAGGACATCCAAGAGAATCTTACCTGAAATTAATTAGGGCAGGACGGGTTTCACCGTTATATGATTTTGAGCGGATCTTTACAGATAAGCAGGATGGTACCGTGGATTATTCCACTCCTACATGGAGTGGAATTTTTTATTTGTTTGTCTATTAAGACCAATTTGGGTGGCACCGCGAATTAAATTCGTCCCTTGAGTTTTCTCAGGGGATATTTTATTACAAAAAAGGAGGATACCATGAAAAGAAATTTAATTATTGAACTAAAGGAAAAGATCGGAAAAGAAGTTTTTATCTCCGGATGGGTACATAAGATAAGAAAGCTGAGCAAGGTTATATTTTTAGTGCTTAGGGACAGATCTGGACTAGTTCAGCTGGTAATAGACCCAAAGCTATACGATTTAAAGGGTTTAAAACTGGAGAGTGTAATTTCAGTTAAAGGCCTGGTTAAAAGTTCTGATAATAAAATATCAAATGTAGAGCTGCAGGTTTTAGAGCTAAAGGTTATATCCTATGCTTTAGAAGATCTGCCTATATCTATAAATGGGGAAGAGGCTGAGGGGAATATTGATACCAGATTAAATAATAGAGTAATAAGTTTAAGAAATCCAAAAACAAATGCAGTGTTTAAAGTCCAATCCGTATTAGTCCAGGGCTTTATTGAGTTTTTAAAAAATGAGGAATTTACCCAGGTTTTTACGCCTAAAATAGTAGCAGAGGGAGCTGAAGGAGGAACAGCTTTATTTAAAGTTAAGTACTTTGAAAAAATGGCTTACCTGGCTCAAAGTCCACAATTTTATAAACAAATGCTGGTTGGAGCAGGATTTGAAAGAGTGTTTGAAGTAGGTCAGGTATACAGAGCAGAAGAACATAACACCTTAAGGCATCTTAACGAATATGTATCCCTGGACCTGGAAATGGGTTTTATAGAAGATGAAAGAGACATCATGGAAATGGAGAGAAAACTTCTGATATATATGTTTTCAAAAGTTAATGAAGAGTGTAAAAGAGAGCTCCAGCTTCTGGAAGCCCATATTCCGGTAGTTGGCGATAAAATTCCATCCATGAAACTTAGTGACGCCATCCGTATTCTTAAAGAAAAGTATGGTAAAAATGAACTTTCAGAAGATCTGGACCCGGAAGGAGAAAGGCTTATTGGAGATTATGCAGGTAAATTTCTAAATTCTGACCTTTTATTTTTAACCCATTATCCAAGAAGCAAAAGGCCAATGTATACAATGCCCTTAGGTGAAAATCTTACTCATTCCTTTGACCTTTTATATAAAGGCTTAGAGATTACTACCGGAGGGCAGAGAATTCATGACTATCAGATGCTGATAGACAATATGATATGTAAAGGATTAAATGCTGATAACTATAAAGGATATTTAGATACATTTAAATTTGGGATGATGCCTCATGGAGGTCTTGCTATAGGCCTTGAGAGACTTACTGCTCAGCTTTTGGGATTTAAAAACGTAAGGGAAACCACTCTATTCCCAAGAGACAGGGAAAGAATGACACCATAAAATCTTATACAGGTGCCTTTCTATAACCTGTCTGATATTTGATTTATATCATAAGGGGTTTTCTGATAAACAAAGTAATTAAGCCAATTTGAAAACAGCAGATTAGCACTGCTTTTCCAGGTTACCTTCGGGCTTTTTTTAGGATCATCGTCAATAAAATAATTATATGGGATATGGATATTCAGCCCTTTCGCCATATCCCTCTCATATTCCAGTTTAAGAGTATCCCTGTCATATTCTGAGTGGCCTGTAATAAATATCTGTCTCTCATCTTTTGACATTACAATATAAACCCCAGCCTGATCAGACTCAGCTATAAGTTTAAGGTTTTTATTATTTATAATATCTTCTCTCTTTACTTCAGTATGCCTGGAGTGAGGAGCATAAAAGGTATCATCAAATCCTCTTACAAGTTCATTTTTATCATCTGTTACCCTATGAGAAAATACTCCAAACATCTTTTCTTTAAGATCTCTTTTTTCTATACCATAATGGTAATAAAGACCTGCCTGAGCACCCCAGCATATATGAAGAACAGACGTTACGTTCGACTTTGAATACTCCATTATCTCCTTTAATTCATCCCAATAATCAACCTGTTCAAATTCCAGCTTTTCTACAGGAGCACCTGTTATAATAAGTCCATCAAATTTACTGTTTTTTATTTCATCAAAGCTTTTATAAAAAGTATCCAGATGATCCTCTGATGTATTTTTACTTTTATGGGATTTTGTATTGAGCAGCGTAAGTTCTACCTGAAGAGGTGTATTTCCAATAATTCTGATAAGCTGAGTTTCTGTATTTATTTTTGTAGGCATCAGGTTTAAAAGAAGTATTTGAAGAGGTCTTATATCCTGACTTACTGCCCTTTTATTTTCCATGACAAATACATTTTCCTTTTTCAGTATATCTATTGCAGGCAGATTTTCTGGTACAATTATTGACATAAAAACATTCCTTTCTAAATTAAATTGCAATAAAAAACCGCTTCAAATTAGAGCGGCAAAAATTATACATTTATCTTCTTATCTCTCAGAAATGAATCTGCAAGATTTAGCACAATTCCAGCTATATATGATAGCTGGCTGTTGCTGGGTTTCACAGGGCTCGTCCCTCCGCCACTCTCAATAAGAATCAATTATTAAATTAAATAAGATTCTACATAATTTATATCTATAAGTCAACTGTTATTTTAATGAAAGCTTTGAATAGTAGTTTTTATCCAGGATAAGTCTGGAATAAGTATATTTATCCTTAACTATTTTATTAATTTTATCAATATAAGTTATGTCACCCGGATTTACTGAGCTTTTATAGGTTTTCGTAATTGAATCATAGCTTCCCTTATCAGTTATCCAGCTTCTGTTTGAAAATATTATCAGGCCTTCATTGTCAGACATTATATCCTTTCCCATAAGAAGCCTTGAGTCATAGCTAAGCCCAAACAGGTTGGACAGAGTTGGAACCACATCCAAGCTGCAGGCTGCCTTATCAACTGTTACAGGTTTCATCCCCTTATTCCATATTAAAAAAGTATTTTCATAAAGCTCAAAATTTTTCTCCACCTGATGCCCTTTAAGCTCACTTATCTCATCGGTACTTAGCCCATAAGGGTAATGGTCTGCACTGATTGCAATTACTGTATTTTCCAGAAGTCCGCTATCTCCTAATTTCTTTATAAGTGATTCCATTGCTCTGTCCAGCTCTATATTACATGACAAATAAGCCTTAACAGCAGTTGAATAATTTAGATCCTTAACATATGACCAGTTCTTAACAGCCATACAATTATTTTTATTGTAAAGAAGATGCCCGCTGACAGTAACATAGTAGGTAAGAAATGGCTTTTTATCTTTATATTCATTAAATGTAGCATTAATCATTTCCAAATCACTTTCAGGCCAAATTTTACTGTTTATCTTAAGACCATTTCCAACAGCTTTAAAAACCTGATACCCCATATTAGGATGAGAAAGGTTTCTTCCATAATATGTGTATGTGTGATCATGATAGCAGAAAGTACTATAAGCTGAGCTTTTCATATTGTTTCCCATAGCAAAAGGCAAATCTATACTTGAAGATTTCTTCATGCTCCAGACTCCCTCTTTTGGAACCAGGGAAGTACAGGTTGCATACTCCCCGTCACTGGTACTGACAGGCCAAATGGGAGTATAAAAGTTAGTAAATTTGAAGCCCTCATTTTGTATTTTATATAGGGTTGGAGTCAGATTTTTGTCTATTGCCATAGGTGAAAACGACTCAGCCAGAATTAATATGAGATTCTTGCCTTTAAATAATCCGGTATAATCATTTTTATTTGTAGGTTCCACGGATTGAAAATGTTTATGCATATTTTTTATTACCGGATCTTTTTCTTTTTCTATAAGAGCTTGAAAATCTATATTTAAAGTATTATACTCTGCATTTTTAGCTGGCTCATGATTAGCTTGTTCTCCGATTTCAGCTATTGTTTCAGCAGTTTCATCAATTTCATTTTCAGAAGCATCCGTCTGAAAAATCTGATCTTTAAGATCCAGCCTCATGGCAGTTAAAAGCCCTAGTTTTTCAGAGCAAAGCATAGGAGACTCTGGGTTATAGTATAGTTTCTTAGGAGAATAAAGATCACTGTCTGGAATGAATAAAGTTAAAATTCCAGTAAAATATACCGCAATGGAGATTATTAATAGTACCGCTTTAGCCTTATAATTGTTTTTATTAAAATCTATTTTTTTAAGTCCAAATACTAATGTAAGAATGAGAGGAAATATATATATTATTATTTTAAAAGGTATTTCTAGAAGTACATCCAATATCTTTCCCCAAAATTCCATAACCTGAGATGTTCCATTTGCAATAGAATAGAAAGATATTATTGAGGAATATATATTATAGTAAACAAGCTGTGCTGTAAAAATAAATGTAATTAATCCAATTACTAACAATGTACCTATTTTATTTATTTTCACATTGAATATTGAAGTTATAATAGATAGTATAAATCCCGCAGATATTGAGAAAAGAATGCAGGTAACAAAGCCCGTCCAATCAATTTTGCCAAATGTAAACAGAAGAAAGCAGACTTCCATATAGATTAAAAATATGGAATAGTACAGAAACTGCGGTATAGATTTATTTTTATCCATGCAGCACAACCTTTCATATATGCTTAGAAAATACTCTAAATTCCTTATTCTTAAACTGAAAAATCAATTAAAAGCTATTATTTTCTTTATATAATTATATCAATAATTCATCAAAAAATACATACAGCAGCCATCTATATTTATAGACAGCTGCTGTCCTCATTTTAAAATTTAGTGAGCTTCTATATAAGTATCATTGAAATATACCATTCCAAGAGGAGACTTATGAACTCCCTTTACATAGCTCTTTAAGCATACAACATTAGTATACTCATAAAGAGGAATTATTGGCATATCTGTTAATAATAAATCTTCAGCCTGGTGCATTAAAGTCATTCTCTTTGTAGCATCTGATTCTGTCTTAGCCTGAGTTATCAGCTTATCATATGCTGCATTGCTGTATCCTGAAACGTTGTTTCCTGATGTTGTAGTCCACATATCAAGGAATGTCATTGGATCAGCATAGTCTGCAATCCAACCATTTCTAGCTATTGCTGGATACTTCTTATTGCTTGTTTCATCAAGCTGAACTTTTCTTTCAACATTTCTAAGTGTTACTGTAATTCCAAGATTCTTCTTTAACATTTCCTGTATAGCTGTAGCTATATCCTGATGTCCCTGACCACTGTTGTACATGATTTCAATTGATGGTAAGCCCTTTCCATCTGGGAAACCAGCTTCTGATAACAGCTGTTTAGCTTTTGCTGCATCTCCGGCTGCTGGGTAGTAGTCCTTCTTCTTGAAGTCAGTTCCGTCAGCATCTTTTATTCCTGATGGTACAAAGCTTGTAGCAGGTTTCTGTCCGCCCTTTGTAACATTATTAACTAAAACATTTCTGTCTATAGCAAGGTTGATAGCCTGACGTACTTTAACATTTTGTAATGCTTTCAAACCTGTTGAAGAAATGTTGATGCTGTAGTAATATGTTCCAAGATATGGATATATCTTAGCTGTTCCATCTTTAACCAATGATGGAATCTGCTCTGATGGAGGAGACTCAATAAAGTCAAGCTGTCCTGAGGTGAAAGCAGTCATGTAACTTGTTTCGTTGTCAAGTAACTTATACTCTATTGTTGTTAATTTAATCTTGTCTTTGTTCCAGTAATTATCGTTCTTAACAAATGTTATTTTATCTTTTGGAAGCCATTCTTTCATCTTGAAAGCTCCGTTACAGATAAATGTATCAGGTTTTGTAGCCCATGTATCTGGATTCTTGCTGACAACATCCTCTCTTAGAGGCATGTAAGTTGGGAATGCAAACAGTGATAAAATATATGGTGTAGGTGCTTCAAGTGTAACTACTAAAGTAGTATCATCTGTAGCTTTAACTCCAACCTTATCTGCTGTAGCTTTTCCTCCATTGTATGCTTCACCATTCTTTAAATAGAACAGCTGATAAGCATAGTCAGAAGCAGTTTTAGGATCTAATGCTCTCTTCCATGCATATTCAAAGTCTTTTGCTTTTACAGCCTGGCCATCGGACCATTTAGCATTTGATCTTAAATGGAATGTATAAGTAAGTCCATCAGCTGAAACATCCCATTTTTCAGCAACACCAGGAACAGCTTTTTCATTTGAGTCTATATCAGTTAATCCTTCAAAAGCATTAACGTCAACAGTTCCCCCCTCAACTGAACTGTTAAGACCTGGGTCAATTGTTTTTGGATCTGCTCCAATATTGTACCTGATTTTTTGTTCTGCAGTCTTTGTACCTGCAGACTTAGTACCGCATGCTGCAAACATTGAACTTGCAACACTCAGTGCTAATACAAGAGAAATAATTTTTGATTTTTTTCCTCTTAACATAAATAAGCCCTCCTTAAATTTTGGCGTAGTTAAAGTCAAAATAAACTTTAATCATACCTTTTATTTATATAACAAGCCAAACAACAGCTGGCCTGATTATATCAAATTAATTTTTTATTCATAAAGATGACATGCCAGCATATGACCGCTTCCGCAGTCTTTAAGCTGTGGTGTAATCTGTGAGCAGATAGGCTTGGCGTACTTGCATCTTCCTTTAAATCTGCAGCCTGGCGGAGGATCTATAGGTGACATTGTTTCACCATCTAAAACTATCCTCTTATTAGCAGCTGCCATATTAGGATCAGGAACCGGTATCGCTGACAGCAGCGCCTGAGTATATGGATGCAGCGGATTTTTATATAATTCATTCTTTTCTGCCATTTCTACCATCTGCCCTAAATACATAACTCCAATCTTTGAGGAGATATGTTTAACCATTGACAAATCATGGGCAATGAAAAGATAAGTTAAACCTAAATCATCCTGGAGATCCTCCAGCATATTAACAACCTGTGCCTGAATAGATACATCCAATGCGGAAATTGGCTCATCACAAACAATAAAATCCGGCTGTACAGCAAGAGATCTGGCAATTCCTATTCTCTGTCTCTGTCCGCCTGAAAATTCGTGAGGATATCTGCTGGCGTGCTCTGCATTTAATCCAACTCTTTTTAAAAGATACTGGATTCTGTCCATCCTTTCTTTTCCCTGCATTAATTTATGTGTATCTATTGCTTCACCAATGATATCTCCAACAGTCATTCTTGCATCAAGAGATGCATATGGATCCTGAAATATCATCTGCATTTTTCTTCTATATGGAAACATCTGCTTTGGAGTAAGTTTTGCAATATTTTCGCCATTATATATTATTGAACCGCTTGTAGGCTCATACAGCTTAATTATTGTTCTTCCTATTGTAGTCTTACCGCAGCCGCTTTCTCCAACCAGACCTAAGGTTTCTCCTTTATTTATTGTAAAGGAAACATCATCTACAGCTTTTACATAAGATATATTTTTACCTAATATCCCTTTATTAATGGGAAAATATTTTTTTAGATTCTTGATTTCTAATAATACTTTTTTATCCTCCATTATAAGTTCCCCCTTCCTAATTCCGGAGTTACTTTTGGAGCTGATGGGTGATTAAGCCAACAAGCACAAACATGTTTATCCTCTATTACAAAGTCTTCCGGCATATTTGTCATACATATTTTCATGGCATGTTCACATCTTGGTGCAAAAGGACATCCTGCTGGTGGTTTTAAAAGATCAGGAGGAGTACCTTTAATTGGTTTTAATCTTTCTTTTATATCATTTTTTGGATTTGGTATACTTCTTAATAATCCCCAGGTATATGGATGTTTAGGGTTATAAAATATATCCTTAACGCTGCCTGTTTCTATTAGTTTTCCACCATACATAACATTTATTCTTTGGCATACATCTGCTACAACTCCCAAATCATGGGTTATAAGTATGATTGACATACCAAGCTGTTCCTTTAATTTTTTCATAAGTTCAAGAATCTGAGCCTGAATCGTTACATCAAGAGCAGTTGTAGGTTCATCTGCTATTAATAATTTAGGTGAACATACCAGAGACATGGCAATCATAGCACGCTGTCTCATTCCGCCTGAAAACTCATGAGGATATTGCTTCATTCTCTTTTCAGGGCTTGGGATGCCAACCAGCTTAAGCATTTCTACTGCCTGCTTAAAAGCCTCGGATTTACTTAATTTTCTATGTTTTAATAATGGCTCCATTAATTGATTTCCAATAGTAAATACAGGATTTAAAGATGTCATTGGATCCTGAAATATCATTCCTATTTCATTTCCTCTTATATGTTCCATTTCTTTTTCAGATAACTTTACTAAATCTTTGTCATCAAATAATATTTCACCATCTTTTATTTTTCCATTATCATCAAGGAGCCTCATTACTGACATCATGGTAATGCTTTTTCCGCTTCCTGACTCTCCTACTATGCCTAAAGCTTCACCCTTTTCAAGTTCAAAGGAAACTCCTCTTACTGCTTTCACTTCTCCGGCATAGGTCTTAAAAGATGTATTTAAGTTCTTAACTTGAAGTAATTTTTCCATAATAATCCCCCTACTTTCTCATCTTAGGATCAAGTGCATCTCTGAGTCCATCACCTAAAAAGTTAAATGCAAGTATTGTTAAGCATATTGCAAGTGATGGGAATAGAATCAGACTCGGATACATCTGAAATGACTGCAGGGATTCTGATGCCAGTGTACCCCAGGATGCCTGAGGAGCACTTACTCCAAGACCTATAAAGCTTAAAAATGACTCTGTAAAAATTGCATCCGGAATCGTAAGCGTCAATGTTACGATTATTGGTCCCATACAATTTGGTATAAGATGCTTTAAAATTATCTTCATAGGAGAAACACCTATGGTTTTTGCTGCCAGTACAAATTCCTGCTGCTTTAAAGACATTATCTGCCCTCGGACTATTCTGGCCATGGTTACCCAATAGCAGACAGTTAAAGCAATAATAATACTTTTAAGTCCTGAACCCAATATAACCATGAATAAAATAACGTATATCATCATTGGTATAGCATATAATACTTCAGTTATTCTCATCATTATATTATCTACTTTCCCACCAAAATATCCGGAAATTCCGCCGTATAAAATACCAACAATTAAGTTAAGCAGTGCTGCTACATATCCAACTGTTAATGATATTCTTGCTCCATAAAGGACCCTTATAAATGTATCTCTTCCAAATTTATCTGTTCCAAACCAATGAGCTCCGCTAGGTCCCTGATTTGCAACGCTAAAATCCTGAGTACTATAATTATATTTAGAAAACATAGGTCCGAATATTGCAACCAATGTTATGAATATTACAAATCCAAATCCAATCATTGCTAATTTGTTTGTTTTTAGTCTTCTCCAGGCATCTTGCCAGAAGGTAAGGCTTGGTCGAACAATCTCTTCGGAATTTTTTTCTTCTTCGCTGACTTTTTCAAATAAGTCTTTTGTGTATTCCATAATTTTACCTCCTATTAAGATTCCAATTTTATTCTTGGGTCTATTACTACATAAAGTAAATCAACTATCAGATTACATATTATCAGGAACAATGCATAAAAAATGGTTACTCCTAATATTTCAGTATAGTCTCTGTTTGATATGCTTACTACAAATTCTCTTCCAAGTCCCGGTATTCCAAACATGGATTCTACTACAAAGCTTCCAGTTAATATTCCTGCTATTACCGGTCCTAAATATGTTACTATAGGCAGCAGGGAATTTTTAAGAGCATGTTTGTAAATTATCTTTCCCTTTGATAAGCCTTTTGCTCTTGCTACTTTAATATAATCCTGCTTTACTACTTCCAATAAACTTGATCTGCTAAGTCTAGCTATAAAGGCCATGGAATATCCGCCTAGGGCAATAGCCGGCATTATGTAATTTTTAGGTCCATCAAAGCCTATTGCTGGCAGCCACTGAAGTTTTAACGCAAATATATACATAAGAAGCGTTGCCATAACAAAGCTGGGTACCGTAACTCCTATGGTGGATACTACCATGCAGAAATTATCCTGCCATCTGCCTTGCTTCAGAGCTGCTATTATACCCATTATGATTCCAAATATTGTAGCGAATAATACCGCTACCCCGCCGAGTTTTGCTGATGTTGGAAATGAATAAGAAATAATATCATTTATTGATCTTCCTTCATTCTTTATCGACATGCCAAAATCTCCATGTAATAAATCTCCCAGATATATTACATATTGCTGAGGAAGTGGCTTGTCCAATCCATACTTTGCCTTTAAGTTTGCCATTATCTGCGGTGGAACCTTTTTATCTTCAGTGAAAGGATCACCAGGTATAGCATGCATTAGAAAAAAAGTTGCAGTAATTACTATCCATAATGTAACAATAGTATAAAAAAGCCTTTTTAATATATATTTCGTCAATTATTTATCCCCCTGTCTTTTTATAATTTAACTACATAATGGTTCAAATTTCCCATAAGTTTTTGGCAAATATTTTATTTAATAAAATCATATTTGCCAAAAACACGTTATACATAGCATATAAAATATTTTCAAGATTCCGGATTAATCCAGGATCTGTTACTAAATAAAATAAATCAGCTATCAGATTACACTATAGCAGTTTAGGTCGTAACAAAACTTGGTTAAGAAAGCTTCCTCTTTGTATTTAGTTTTCTTTATTCGTGTTATTGTTGGTATACAAAAGCATTTTAAGATAAATTTTCTGAATTACCTTCCTCCTATCATTAATTTAGCCATATCAGCAAATCCTGATAAATTTTACTTTGCTGCCGCTTATAGATGTATCAG
>JAJBWD010000316.1:0-6670 GCA_032907345.1 Bacillota bacterium
AAATCCAAACTGGACAGCAGTAACGCCCCGGGAAGCCTTCTTCACCTTCGGGCAGTTTGCCTGCCAGGAATCACGCAGGGTATGGGATGAACAAGTCCTGGCCGGGATGCCGAAAAAAGAAGGAATTGCAGGCCGCTTTAATGCTTTTATTCAGAATCATCAAGGAGAGCCGGGGATAGAGCTTCTTAAGGGTATAGCTGATTATGGGGAGACAGTCCAGAAATTTGATCCGGATGACTGGATATATGAACTGGCAGATGGAATTATAGGCGACAACTATCCTTTACCAGACAGGATGCTGGTACATGTAGAAAAGGTTGTCCATGATTACCTACTCCAGGAGATGTGTGCCTATTGTAAGATAGAAGGTAAATTCAACCTGTTTGCTGTGGAAGGGGCTACAGCGGCAATGTGCTATATCTTCGACTCACTAATTGCAAACAAATTGCTGGCTGTGGGTGACAGAGTTGCTGTCATGGTGCCCGTTTTCACTCCATATCTGGAAATTCCCCATTTATCAAGATATAATTTTGATGTTGTAGAAATCAACGCTTCGGAAACCACGAATAAGGGTACCCATACCTGGCAGTATCCGGAATCTGAAATACAAAAACTTAGGGATCCAAGTATCAAGGCACTGTTTGTCATCAATCCCAGCAACCCGCCTTCTGTTGCCATGAGACCTGAATCTGTGAAGCAATTAGTTGATATTGTGAATAAATATAATCCCAATCTGATGATTGTCTCCGATGATGTATATGGCACCTTTGTAGATAATTTCCGTTCATTGACGGCAGATCTGGCCTTCAATACATTAGGTGTATACTCCTTTTCAAAGTATTTCGGAGTGACGGGCTGGCGTTTGGGGACCATTGCAATCCATGAGAATAATGTATTTGACAAACTTCTTAAGGAAATGCCGGAGGATAAGAGAGATGAACTCAGAGACCGATATGATGAACTATCCACTAAGCCCGAGGAAATACATTTTATTGACAGGATAGTTGCAGACAGCCGCCAGGTGGCTTTAAACCATACAGCGGGGTTGTCTACACCTCAGCAGGTACAAATGACATTCTTCGCAGTGTTTGCCCTGCTGGATAAGGAAAACAAATATAAACAGCAGACAAAGGATATCTGCCGCCGCCGGCAGCAGCTTTTATTCGATGGACTGGGATTAGATTTGAGGAAGGACCCCTATGATGCTGCTTATTATACAGAATTTGACCTGCTTGAATGGGCTGACCATTATTACGGTCATGAGTTTGCAGAGTACCTGCAAAAAAATCACAAACCTATAGACATCCTTTTCCGGTTAGCTGAGGAATCCTCTATAATCCTTTTAAGCGGAGGCGGTTTCCACGGTCCTGAGTGGTCTATCAGGATATCATTGGCTAACCTTAATGATGTTTATTATTCTGAGATTGGGGAAGTACTGCACAGGATATTGAAAAAATACGTAGATTCCTGGAAGAATGAGAAAAAAACTAATGGGTGATTTATTTTTATAAAAATGAAAATGCATATCTACACCTTTCAGTGGGGAAAATAAAAAAGAGGTGATAATATATGAAAAAAATAGGTGTAGAAAAAGGATTGAATACAATTGCGGATTATTTAAGTTCTGAGGGATATTCGGTAGAAATTCTCGGTGAAGATCTTCAGAGCAGTATTGAAAAGTGCGATGATTTGGATGTAATTGTTTCCGCAGATTATAATACAAACATGATGGGCATTAGCGATACTTCCACAAAGGTTCCTATTATTAATGCCAGCGGGCTGACAGAAGAGGAAATAAAGGATATGATTGAGCAGAAAACCACCAAATAATAATTAACATATAATATGAACTGAAATAGATCCTCCTTTGTTAAATTAAAATTCCGGTTTCTAGGCTGGATGAAAACAAAGGGGGTATATTTTATGTAAAAATTTGAGTTAATGGGAAAATTCATAAAATAATATTTAAAGGAATGTAACAATTTCTTTATAAAGGCATATAATATGAGTATATGATTATATAAAGATATACAAGGAGGTGGAAAATATGGTTGATATATTTAAAGCACTGGCAGAGGAAAGCAGGCTACGCATTCTGGCACTCCTTATGAATAATGAAATGTGTGTATGCGAGATTGAAGAGTGCCTGAAAATGACTCAGTCAAATGTTTCACGTCACTTAACTGCACTTAAAATCAGCGGAATACTGGACAGCTATAAACAGGCACAGTGGGTTTATTATAAAATCAGCGATGCATTTAAAGATGAAAACCAAAGTTTATGGATATACCTTACTGAAAAATTAAAAGAGCTGCCTTGTTATAATACTGATTTTGATGAATACCAGAAATGTAAACAGAAGGATTTATGCAATATGAAGAAGATGTAAAGGAGGTATTGATATAACTTTATGGAGGGCAGAAATTATAAAAATATTTAAATATAATTGATGGCCTATATGGCTTTAGGAGTGATTGCGATGAATAATGAAAAAATGACCGGCATAGGATTTTTTCAAAAATACTTAACAATATGGGTTACTCTTTGCATGGCAGCCGGCGTTTTAATTGGCAGGTTTTTACCTGGTATCCCGTCATTTTTAAATCAATTTGAGTATGCGAAGGTTTCTGTTCCAACAGCTATTTTAATATGGGTAATGATTTACCCCATGATGATGAAGGTAGATTTTCAAAGTATTAAAAATGTTGGCAAAAACCCTAAGGGCTTATATGTTACCTGGACTGCCAACTGGCTTATCAAGCCGTTTACAATGTATGCTCTGGCATCCTTCTTTTTATATGTGGTATTTAAAAATTTCATTGCGCCGGATCTTGCAAAACAATACCTGGCAGGAGCTGTGCTTCTTGGAGCAGCACCTTGTACAGCTATGGTTTTTGTCTGGAGTACCTTAACAAAAGGAGATCCGGCCTACACAGTAGTACAAGTGGCTACTAATGATTTAATTATCTTAGTTGCCTTTGTGCCAATTGTAAAATTTCTGCTTGGTATCAGCAAAGTATCAGTTCCCTGGGATACACTGATTCTGTCAGTAGTATTGTTTGTTGTTATTCCCCTGGTGGGAGGTATTCTTACAAGGCTGTACGTAATGAAGAAAAAGGGACTTAATTATTTTGAAAAGGAATTTCTGCCGAAGTTTGATAATGTAACCATTACAGGTCTGCTGCTGACATTGATATTGTTGTTTGCGTTTCAGGGAGAAGTATTTCTTAATAATCCTCTGCACATTATTTTGATTGCAATACCGCTGACTATTCAGACATTTATTATTTTCTTTATTTCATATCTGCCCTGTAAGTGGCTTAAATTACCCCATAATATTGCAGCTCCGGCGGGAATGATCGGTGCATCAAACTTCTTTGAACTTTCAGTGGCAGTTGCAATTGCACTATTTGGTACAACATCACCGGCTGCCCTGGCTACTACTGTAGGAGTATTAACAGAAGTTCCAACTATGCTGGTTTTGGTGAAAATAGCAAACAGTACAAAACACTGGTTTCCTCAGTCATTTGCTAAAATAAACAATAGAATATGACTGCTTGAAAGCCATGCTTCAGAAATCATGCTTTTAATAATATTAAGATCAGCTAAGTCTGGTCTTTTTTATTTTTGCATTTTTAAATTAATATTACCTGATAATATGTGTTATCATAAACACTTTCTTTTAGGCTGCATATTATATGAGTATAGACGGATATAATCATAAAATAATGAATGGGAGGGGAAAAATGGAGTTATTAAGCGGGCTTATGAATGGGTCTGAAAAGAATTCAAATAACCTGATATTACTGATTATTGTATTTTTCATAATCTTTGGATTTGGCAATGACAGGCACAAAAAACATCATCATGGACATGAAAAAAGCTTATTTAATTTACTGGGATAACAGGATTTAAAAATATATATTTTTTTAACCTAATGAACATGATTTATGATAAGAAAAAGAAATTAAAGATAAAACATAATAGAAAGATGCTAATAAAGATGTGGTAATATAACAATTCAGCAGGAAAGGTTAATATTGAAGAACAAGGTTTTGGTAGAGATTTTCGGAATCCGGGATAATGTAGCAGGCTTTGGGTGAGGTAAGTGCAGCAGCGGGTCGCTGCCAACAATCTGGCAGAGGTATGGAAGCTTTATAAAATATATTAATTCAGGCAGCTTAAAAGATAATGTAGAAATAAAATTTATTGATGCAGCAAGAGATAATATAAAAAATTACCCCCAAGCACTTAATCTTTTGAGAAAAAGATATCCGCTTCCGCTGGTGTTTATTAATGGTATCCCTAAATTTTATGGAGGATTTCCATATGAAGCAATTTGTATTGAAATCGAGAAATGTTTATTAAGTAAATAAAAGGTTGGCAGCAGCAGCTAACCTTTTTGATTTATTTATTTAAAAGCATTGACAATTTTATGAAAAAATCATATTATGCTTATATACCCATATAGGTATATAAGCATATAGGGATAAGGAGTAGTGAATATATGGATAAATTAACGGATTTTTTTAAGCTGCTTACTGATGAAACAAGATTAAGGATATTAATATTGCTTTTTCATAAGAAGTTATGCGTTTGCGAACTGTGTGGAATCATGAATGAATCCCAGCCGAAGATATCTAAGCACCTGGGTAAATTACGGGATATGGGGCTGGTAAAAGACGAAAGACAGGAACAATTTATTCGATATAGATTAAACATAACCGATGAACTTTATTTAAATATATTAAAGGAAATAGTTCAAAACGCTGAGGATTATGAATTGATTAGTGAAGACTTAACAAAAATCAATAATACTAAAGTATTTCTTGATTCATGTAAAAAATAAGTTTTTGATAATTAAACAGGCAGGTGAATACAATGAATGTTATAACCGATATTTTTAGTTTTTTAAATAACCAGTTACTTAAAATGAATTGGCTTTCAGAATTAGTCAGGTTACTTGTTGAGAAGGTTTTTGGACTCTCTGTTAAAGAAAGATTAGGCGGAAGCATACATTTCTTTATTTATGATACTATAAAGGTCTTCTTATTATTGTCTGTTCTTATATTTATAGTTTCATATATTCAAAGTTATTTCCCTCCGGAAAGGACAAAAAAGATACTGGGAAGAATAACAGGTATAAAGGGAAATATTCTGGGAGCACTGCTTGGAACTATAACTCCCTTTTGCAGCTGTTCAAGTATTCCTATATTTATAGGATTTACAGCAGCAGGTCTTCCTCTGGGCGTTACATTCTCCTTTCTGATATCTTCACCGCTGGTGGATTTGGCATCCCTAATGCTTTTAATGTCCTTCTTCGGAGCTAAAATTGCCATAGCATATGTGGTGGTTGGATTAATTTTAGCAGTAGCCGGCGGCACTATAATCGGAAAACTTGGTTTGGAGAAGTATGTAGAAAGCTATGTCCGTGAGGTAGAGGATACTGATGCTGAATTACCTGAACTTACACGAAGTGAAAGAATTTCCTATGGAAAGGAACAGGTAATATTTATAATACAGAAAGTATGGATAGCTGTTTTAGTGGGAGTTGGTATTGGAGCTGCCATACACAACTGGATACCGCAGTCTGTTATTGAAAGAGTAATAGGTAAGGGTAACCCATTTGCTGTTATACTGGCTACTCTGGTAGGTGTGCCAATGTATGCTGATATATTTGGGACACTGCCTATAGCAGAGGCTCTCTTTGGAAAAGGGGTGGGCATTGGAACAATTCTTTCCTTTATGATGGCTGTAACAGCTCTTTCCCTTCCTTCAATGATAATGCTGAGTAAAGTTGTTAAACCCAAACTTCTGGGTATATTCGTCGGACTTGTTACAGTCGGGATAATTATAATTGGCTATCTGTTTAATGCATTTTCATTTTTAATAATGTAATTTTGTTTTAAATGATAAGATCAGGATTTATTTGTTAGTGGTATTCTTTTAAAAAGTAATAAAATATAATTTAAAATAGGGGGATAAACAAATGGCGAAATTATGGTATCCGGTAATCAATTATGAAAAATGTATCGAATGTGGGTCATGTTTAAAGAAATGCTCACATGGAGTATATGATAAGAAGGAGAAGAGGCCTGTTGTTATTTATCCGGATGGTTGTGTTGAAGGCTGCAGAGGCTGTCAAAAATTGTGCCCTTCCGGAGCTATAGAGTATGTAGGTGATTCCGGAAGTGATGATAAACCTGGCTGCAGCTGCGGCTGTTAAGTTGCTTATTTATAAGAGAAGGCTGTAGATAACCTTTGAAATAAAATAATATAAATTTTAGGAGGTTCTATTATGGTTATTAAAGTTTTAGGCTCAGGATGTGCTAATTGCAAAAAGCTGGAGGAAAATACAAGGAAGGCAGTAGAGGAATTAGGAATCGAAGCTGAAATTGTAAAAGTTCAGGATTATAAGGCTATTCTGGCATATGGTGTTATGAAAACACCAGCTCTAGTGGTAGATGAAAAAGTAAAGGTGATGGGAAGGGTTCCTACATCTGAAGAAATAAAAAAATATTTATAATCAATATAAAAAATAAAGTGGCTGCTATAGGTAATATCAAAATACCAATGGCCGCCACTTGTATGCAAATTAAATTATAAATAGTAATTTATTTAAAAAGAGTTATTTTATTAGTATAAGAATTATATGATAATGATATAATTG
>JAJBWD010000317.1:0-9925 GCA_032907345.1 Bacillota bacterium
CAAGATGGAATATAATTCCGAATTATGCAATCTCTTTTATTGGAGATTGCATAATTACCCACCGCTGATCCATCTTGAAAATAACGAATGTTTACCGTTTTTTCAAGATGGAATATAATTTCGAATTATGCAATCTCTTTTTTTATTGGAGAGTTTAAGAAAATTGCAGGCTGAAAAATTGGACAAAATGTAATTATGTAATTTTTATATTCATATACATTATAGTAGCGGGAAAAAGAAAATTTTAATTTCCTAAAGTAAATTAAATGGAGGAATTATGGGAAGTTATGAACCCTATTATAAAAATTACTATAATAAGATAAAAACTTCAAAAGGCAGGAGTCTGCCTTCCTTTAGTATGAATAAACTTTTTAATAAAATTATATTTCAGCTGGCCGGGACGCTGATTTTGATAATATTTATTTTAATATGCAGATCAGGGTACTTTAGTTCTACAGATAAAATGTATGAATACGCAAAAAAAACTGTAAATACCAGTTTCGACTATATGGGTCTTTATAATAATATTAAAGGCACAGATATAAAAACTCTTCCCGCTTCCATATGGAATAAAATCAACGTATTCAAAGATAAAGTAGAAGAAACTGATAAGGTAAAGGAATATGTTAAAGAAAATTTTCAAGCGCCTATAGAAGGCAAAATAACCTCTAAATATGGAAACAGAGCAGACCCAGTAGATGGGGGAGATGAGGGTCATGATGGAGTAGATATATCCTGTGCTTTAAATACAGATGTGGCAGCCAGTTTCTCTGGGACTATAAAGGAAACAGCCGAGGATGCTGATTTTGGAAAGTATATTGTTATAGATCACGGTGATGGAATTGAAACCAGATATGGCCATCTTAATTCATTTTTAGTAGATAAAGGAGTTACGGTAGAGAAGGGGGATATAATAGGGAAAAGCGGAAATACAGGCAAGGTCACTGGACCTCATCTGCATTTTTCACTGTCAGTAATGGGAACATATAAAAATCCTGAAGAATATATAACATTTAAGGAATAGCTTTTGATAAAATACAGCAAATATCTTATTCCCTATGTAATCCTTATTTTTCTGCTGGGCTACAGGCATATTTTAATTTTGGAGCTTATAGTCGTTATTACTCATGAGCTGATTCATTATTTATTTGCCTTATATTTTGGATTTTCAGGTTTTTATATGGAGATGTCCCCTATTGGCCTTTCTATAAACCTGAAGGATATTGATGAAGCTACAATATCTCAGGATATTATTATTTCAATTTCAGCACCATTAATAAATTTGGTTTTTTCATTAATATTTTTATTTTGTTATAAAATATTTGGAGCCGGTATATTGTACCAGCTGCATATGATAAACCAGGCAGTTTTTATAATCAATATTATCCCTGCTTTTCCTCTTGATGGAGGAAGAGTTCTTAGGGATATTATTTATGTTAAGAAAAATTATAAGGCATCTGTAAGGATAACGTCTGTAATAAGTATAATACTGGGAACGGCAATAATATTGGTATATATATCATTTCTGTTTTTAAAATTAAATAATTTAAGCCTTTTAATAATTGGAATATTTATAATAAGTTCAGCAATAATAGAAAGGAAGAGACTGGTTTATCTTATTATGGCAGATGTGGTTAAGAAAAAATGGAGATTTTTAAAGAACAGGTACTTGGAAAATTACAGTATTTCCATATATTATAAATCTAATCTGATAGAGGGGGCAAAGCTGATAGATAAGAAAAGATATGCAATATTTTATGTTCTGGATGAAGAAATGTGCCCCATTGGAATAGTTTCAGAAGGAGAATTATTTCAGGGTCTTAAAAATAAAGGCAATATAACATTTATCCAGCTATTAAATGAGAAAAGGTTATGATAGAATAATAAAAGAACTAAAGGAGGTAAATTTATGAACAGGATAAGTGATGATATATTATATAGAGTAGAAAAACCTGCCAGATATATTGGCGGAGAATATAATTCTGTATATAAAGACTTAAATAGTGTTGATATAAGATTTGCTTTTTGTTTTCCGGATGTATATGAGGTAGGTATGTCTCATTTGGGAACAAGAATTTTATACTACATACTAAACCAGAGAGAGGATACCTATTGCGAGAGAGCCTTTGCACCCTGGCCTGATATGGAAAAACTATTAAGAGATAACAATATTCCTCTTGGTACATTAGAAACAAAGGATCCCTTATCATCTTTTGATTTTTTAGGCATTACACTTCAATATGAAATGAGCTATACAAATATATTGAATATGCTTAATCTTTCAAATATACCCCTGAGATCTGAGGATAGAGATGATAGTTTCCCTATAGTTATTTGTGGAGGACCTTGCGCGTATAATCCGGAGCCTATATATAATATAGCGGATTTATTTGTAATAGGTGAGGGGGAAGAGGTAACCGGAGAAATACTCGATACATATAAAAAGTCTAAAGGCAGAGAGGATTTTCTTAAAAATGCTTCAAAGATAAAGGGTGTATATGTTCCATCTCTTTATACAGTATCCTACAATGAAGACAAGACTATAAAGGAATTTAGTCCCAAATATGATTTTGTCCCTAAAAAGGTAGTTAAAAGGATAATAAGTAATTTTAATGAAGCAGATTATCCGGATAAATTAATAGTTCCATATACAGAGATAGTTCATGATCGAATAATGCTGGAAACCTTCAGGGGATGCTCAAGAGGCTGCCGTTTTTGTCAGGCTGGCATGATTTACAGGCCTATAAGAGAAAAAAAGACAGACAAACTTTTAGAGCTTCTGGATAAAATAAAAGATTCCACAGGCTATGATGAGGTTTCACTTACATCTCTTTCCATATGCGACTATTCAGACATAGGCGGATTAGTAAACAGCATAATTGAGAAATATAAAGAAGATAAGTTTGGAGTAAGTCTTCCATCCATCAGGATTGATTCATTTTATATAGAGCTTTTAAATGAAATTCAAAAGGTAAGGAAAACAGGGCTTACCTTTGCACCGGAAGCCGGAACCCAAAGAATGAGAGACATAATAAATAAAGGTGTTACGGAAGAGGATCTTTTAAATTCCGCATCAAGTGCTTTTAATTCCGGATATTCTACAATTAAGCTGTATACCATGGTAGGTCTTCCTTATGAGACGGAAGAGGACGTTATTGGAATTGCAGATATGGCAGACAAAGTAGTCCATGAATACTACAAGGTTCCAAAGGATAAAAGAAAAAAGGGACTTAGGGTAAATGTTTCTTCATCAATTTTTGTACCAAAACCCTTTACTCCATTTCAATGGATACCTCAGGATGATATGGGTAATGTACTTGAAAAGGTAAAAAAGCTTAAGGCAAATATTAAGGAAAGAGCAGTATCTTATACGTATCATGAGACAAAGGTAAGCTATCTGGAAGCCATTTTTGCAAGAGGAGACAGAAAGCTTTCTGATGTTTTAATAAGGGCCTTTGAAAAGGGAGCTAAATTTGACGGCTGGAGCGAGTACTTCAATTATGATATATGGATGGAATCTTTAAAAGAGGAAGGGATAGACGGAGATTTTTATGCAAAAAGGGAAAGGTGTTATGATGAAATCCTTCCCTGGGATTTTATAGATATAGGAGTTTCTAAAAAATACCTGATTTCAGAAAATGAGAAGGCAAAAAAAGCAGAGCTGACTCATGACTGCAGGCAGAATTGCAGTGCCTGCGGTATAAAATGCAGCGAAGTTGGAGGTGAGTGCTTTGAAGGTGCGATACTTAATAAAGTTCACTAAGGACAGTGATATAAAATTCATATCTCATCTTGATCTGATGAGGACCCTTCAGAGAATAATCAGAAGGTCTAAATTAAATGTAGAGTATTCTCAGGGCTTTAATCCTCATATGAATACCTCATTATGTCAGCCATTATCAGTTGGGGTGTACTCTTCCTCTGAATATTTAGACATTTATCTGGAAGAGAGAGTTAAAACATTAGAGCTTGTAGAGAGATTAAATAAAGTATCCTCGAAGGGAATAAAGTTTCTCTATGCAGCAGAGGTAAAAGAAAATGTAAAAAGTTCCATGGCACTGCTTTCAGCTGCAAAATATAATATTAAGATAAAATATGAAGAAACGGAAAATTTAGAGCAGCAGCTTCTAGACTTATTTCATTTAAAAAACTGGAATATTATAAAGAGAACTAAAAGCAGTGAAAAGGAAGTGGATATTAAACCATACATATACAAAATGGCATATAAGATAGAAGATGGTTATCTGATAATAACAGCAACACTGGCATCTGGAAGCAAAGAAAACTTATCAGCTGATTTGTTATCTAAATTTATTATAGAAAACACAAATGGATATAAAAAAGACTCATTTGTTTTAATAAAAAGGATAGAAATGTATGCTAAAGATGGGGATAAGTTTATTCCTCTTGATAAATACTGCACAGATTCTTTTAAGCAGGTGATACATTGAAGAAAATATTCATAGAAAGAGATGCTTTCCTTCTTAGAACAGCAGTATATGAAGACAATATTTTAAATGATATTTATTTTGAAAAACAAGATGATAAGCCAAAAGAAGGATACATTTATATAGGAGAGGTAAAAAATATTCTTCCATCCTTAAAGGGAGCCTTTCTGGACATTGGCAGCGAAAAAAATGTATTTTTATATTTGGATGGAAATATAAAAATAAAAAAGGGTAACAGATTGGCTGTTCAGATAATTAAGGAAGAGGAAGGAGAAAAAAGTGCCAAGTCCTCTCTGAATCTGCTGCTTCCGGGCAGGTATATCATGCTGCAGACTTTAAAAGAAGAGATGGAATTTTCTAAAAAGCTTACGGAAGACTTCAAAGAAAATATAAGACATGAAATAGAGCTTTATAATAATACAGGAGTAATAATAAGAAGTAATTCAATAGAAGTATCTGCAGATGAAATTAAAAATGAGTATGACTGTTTATACCAAATATATTCTAATATAAAAAGGAAAGAAGATTACAGCAGCTCATTAGGGCTCATATATGATTTTAACGGAATACTTGGCAAGCTGCTCCGGGATATATCAGGCAGCATAGAAACCATAACTGTAAATGATATTAAGGACAGGTGCTTTATAGAAGATTACATAAAAGGGAAGATTAATACTGAAGTAAAATCAGAAGAAAATGTATTTTTAAATCATGGTATAGAAGAGGATATAAAAGAGCTTCGTAAGCGTCGTGTAATACTTCCATCTAAGGGTAATATTATTATTGAAAAGACAGAGGCTATGTATGTAATTGATGTAAATTCATCAAAAAATACATCTGAAAGCTCAATTGACAAAACAGCATTTAAAACAAATATAGAAGCAGCAGCAGAGATACCCAGGCAGATAAGGCTTCGGGGGTTATCCGGCATAATAATAATAGATTTCATTGACTTAAAGGACAGAAATAAAAAGAAAGAACTTCTTGATATGCTGAAGCTGGGATTTAAAGAAGATAGGCTAAAGCCTTCTGTTTACCCGTTTACTGAGCTGAACTTAGTTCAGATAACAAGGAAAAAGGTAACGCCATTAAGTTATTATCTTGAAGGAGATCCAGGCTGCCGGGATGGTAAAAGGCTCAGCTCCCTATATATTTCCATACTTATAAAAGAAAAAGTTCATATGGAGAAAATTGAAAATCCTGTTATAGAAGTCAATAATATATATAAAAATGAGGAAAATTCTTTATTATATTATTTAGCAGGACTTATAGGAGAAAATTTTACACTTTTATTTAAAGAACAGGCTCAGGATTTCCTGATTAAACACTAAATTTTCTTTACAAAATACAGACGCTGTGTTAAAATGGCATTTGTAGACCGCACGAGTAAGGCTTTAAATCACAGAAATGTGTGCCTTAGATTGGCGAGACTGGATTGAGGAGGTGTTTTTATGTACGCAGTATTGCAGACAGGCGGAAAGCAGTATAAAGTTTCCGAGGGAGATATTATCTTCGTTGAAAAGCTTGATGCTGAAGTTGATTCCGTATTAGAATTAAACAGCTTACTTGCAGTTTCTAAAGAGGATGGAACTTTATTAGTAGGAAGTCCTGTAGTAGAAGGAGCAAGCCTTAGCGCTAAAGTTTTAGCTCAGGGAAAGGCTAAAAAGGTTATTGTTTTCAAGTATAAATCTAAAAAGGATTATAGAAGAAAGCAGGGACATAGACAGCCATATACAAAGCTTCAAATTGAAAAGATAAACGCTTAGTATGATTAAAGCAGTATTTAAAAAAAGCGGAGACAAAATTTTAGCATTTGATATCACAGGTCATGCAGATTTTGATGAATATGACAGGGATATCGTATGCAGTGGAGTTTCTGCAGTTAGTCAGACAATAGTTATTGGAATAACAGAAGTTTTAAAGGCTCATGCATTGGTATCTGTAAAGGAAGGGAGTCTTTCCTTAAATCTTTACAAGTCTTCAAAAGAAGATATAGATAAGAGCCAGACTTTGCTTGAGACTATGAGGCTGGGACTTATTAGTATGGAAAAAGGTTACGGTGACTATATAAACGTTATTGAAGAGGAGGTGTAGCACCATGTTCGTTATGAATTTGCAGCTATTTGCTCATAAAAAGGGAGTTGGTAGCTCAAGAAACGGTAGAGATAGTGAATCTAAAAGATTAGGTGTTAAATGCGGAGATGGACAGTTTGTATTAGCAGGAAACATTCTTGTTAGACAAAGAGGAACAAAGATTCATCCTGGTAATAATGTTGGAATTGGAAAAGATGATACATTATTTTCAAAAGTTGATGGCTTTGTTAAGTATGAAAGATTTGGAAAAGACAGAAAAAAAGCTTCTGTTTATGAAGCAGAGTTTGACGAAGAAGTTGCAGAATAAAAAAAGCACCCTTACAGGGTGCTTTTAAAATATTAGGAGAAAATTAAAATAAAATTATTTCCTGAAATAATAAAGATAATATTGGTAAAAATATAAAAGGAAAGTGGTGAGAATATGTTTATAGATTGGGCGAAAATTTATGTTAAATCCGGGGACGGCGGAAACGGTGCTGTATCCTTCAGAAGGGAAAAATATGTTCCTTTGGGAGGACCGGACGGCGGAGACGGCGGAGACGGCGGAGACGTTATAATAAAAGCAGATGTTAATATGACTACTCTACTGGATTTTAAGTATAAGAAAAAGTATGTGTCAGAAAGAGGAGAAAATGGATCATCTTCCAGGTCTTATGGTAAGGACGGAGAGGACCTGATAATAAAAGTACCACTGGGTACGATAGTTAAAGATTTTGAATCAAAAAAGGTAATGGCAGATTTGTCTCATGAAGGTGACACCTTTGTAGTTGCCAGGGGAGGAAAAGGAGGAAAAGGAAACTCCAAATTTTGTACTCCCACCAGGCAGGCACCTGATTTTGCAGAGCCTGGTATGCCGGGAGAAGAATATACCATATACTTAGAGCTGAAATTAATAGCAGATGTGGGACTTATAGGATTCCCAAATGTGGGTAAATCCACTCTTCTATCAATGGTATCAAAGGCAAGACCTAAGATTGCAAATTATCACTTTACTACCCTGGCTCCTAACTTAGGAGTGGTAGGCTTAAGGGGAGTAAACAGCTTTGTTATTGCAGATATTCCCGGAATAATTGAGGGTGCATCAGAAGGAGTAGGGTTAGGTCTTGAATTTTTAAGACATATAGAACGAACAAGACTTTTAATCCATCTTGTTGACATATCAGGATCCGAGGGAAGAGATCCCTATGATGATTTTTTAAAGATAAATAAGGAACTTGAAAATTACAGCAAAAAGCTTAGTGAAAGACCCCAGATTATAGCTGCAAATAAAAGTGATATGCTTTATGATGATGATAAATTCAATGAATTTAAGGAAAAGGTAAAAGCATTAGGTTATGACAAGGTATTTAAGATATCAGCAGCAACCAATTCCGGAGTTGAAGATTTAATGAAATCAGCAGCTGAAAGCTTAAGTAAAATATCTAAGGAAGACCTTTATATTCCTGAGGAAGATAAATATATCAAAGAAGAGAAGCGCTTTACATATGCAATAACAAAGGATAAAAATGGTGTATATGTAGTAGAGGGAAGCTTTATAGACAGGCTTCTGGACAGTGTAAATGTAAATGATTATAACTCTCTGAAATATGCCCAAAAGGTTTTAACAAACAAGGGAGTATTTGAAGAACTGAAGAAAATGGGTATACAGGACGGAGACATTGTAAGGCTAAAATATTTTGAATTTCAGTATCTGGTATAATTAGGAGGAAAAATGTTAAACAGTAAACAAAGAAGCTATTTAAGAGGGCTGGCCAATAGAATAAGCCCAATATTTCAAATAGGCAAGGGAGGATTGGAAGAAAATCTTCTTAAACAGGTTGAAGATGCATTAACTGCCAGAGAGCTTATAAAGATAAGCATATTGGCAAACAGTGAAATTGATGCCTTTGAAGCTATGGATAAAATCTGCAGCAAACTTAAATGCGATGGAGTTCAGGTAATTGGCAATAAGATAGTAATTTATAAAAAAAATAAAAAAAGTCAGAAAATAGAGCTGCCTGAATAGGAATTAAATTGAAATAGTATAATATATGGAATATAATATTATTAATTTATGGGAATTTCATAATTGCATTTGGACTGAGTTTTCAGCTTGAAAATAATGAATTACTAACATTTTTTTAAGCTGAAATTAAATTTTAAATTATGGAATTCACTCAGTTTAATTTTAGGAGGAACAGGACATATATGATTAAAAAAGGAATATTTGGCGGTACTTTTGATCCTATTCATAATGGGCACCTTCATATAGCTTATGCAGCACTGGACACCTTAAACTTAGATAAAATAGTATTTGTTCCTGCAGGGAGTCCCCCTCTTAGAGAAGATAAGAAGGTATCTGATGCATTTCTAAGATATGAATTAGTTAAACTGGCTGTTAGAAAAGAAGCTAAATTTGAAGTTTCCAGTTATGAGATAAATAAAAAGGGTATTTCATATACATGGGAAACTATTCAACACTTCAAAGAGATTGAAAAAGAAACAAAATGGTACTTTATAGCTGGGGTTGATTGTCTGATGGAACTGGAAAAGTGGAAAAATGTTCAGACAATCATGGAAAATTGCCAGTTTGTAGTATATAACAGACCTGGATATGAAAATGAAGAAGTATTTCAGCAAAAAAGGTTTATAGAAAAAAAGTATGGCAGGGAAATTATTTTTATGAGCCTGCCTGCTATGGAGATATCATCCTCAAAGATAAAGAAACTGATGCAGAAGGGATTAAATGTAAGTCAATATCTTCCGGCTAATGTTTATTATGCTATAAATGAATTAGGTCTTTACAAATGATGTGGCCGCTTAATAAGATAGATGAATATCTGAAAGAAAATCTAAAAGAGCAAAGGTATATTCACACCTTAGGAGTAAAAGATACAGCAGTATCCATGGCATCTTTTTACGGAGAAGATATAAAAAAGGTAGAAGTCGCCGGACTTTTACATGACTGTGCTAAAAATTTAAGAAATGAAGATTTACTCAATATGGCTTTAGAATCAGGCTTTAATATAGATTTGGTATCTATGTCGGAGCCGCAGCTCCTTCATGGCTTATGCGGCTCTATTATTGCGGAAAAAATTATGGGAGTATCGGACAAGTATATTCTGGACTCTATAATATATCATACAACCGGAAGAGAAAATATGACAAAACTAGATAAAATAATATATTTAGCTGATTATATTGAACCAAACAGAAATTTTCAGGGAGTGGACTTTTTAAGAAATCTATCCTATATAGATTTGGATAAAGCTATGCTTTACGCCTTTGACAATACAATAAAATACGTTATTTCAAAAGGAAAGCTTATTCATATGGAAACAATAAAAGGAAGGAATTATATCCTGCAAAGGATAAGGTGAAAAAGATGAGAGAAAGAAAAAAAA
>JAJBWD010000318.1:0-8727 GCA_032907345.1 Bacillota bacterium
GGTATGGGATTAGAAATTTATTGAGTAAAAATATTAATCTTATATCAGGGCCTGGCTGCCCTGTATGTGTTACCCCGGACTCTTCTTTAGATTATATATATAAGCTGTCTTTAAACAGGGATATAATAATTACAACCTATGGTGATATGATAAGAGTACCTGGATCTGACCCTTTATTTACGTTAGAGAAAGCAAAAGCAAAAGGTGCCGATGTTCGTATTGTTTATTCCAGCATTGATGCATTAAGAATTGCTGAAGAGAATAAAAACAAAAAGGTTGTATTTTTAGGTATTGGCTTTGAAACTACAATGCCTTCAACTGCAGTTTCACTTTTAGAAGCTGAAAAAAATAAAACTGAAAATTTTTATGTTTATTCTATGCATAAAAAAGTTGAACCAGTAATAAGAACATTAATAGAAGATAAAGAAATTAGGATAGATGGATTTATCCTGCCTGGACATGTAGCCTGCATCTTAGGTCAGCAGGGCTTTAATTACTTAAATGAATATAAAATCAATGGAGCAATTACCGGCTTTGAATTTGATCAGCTTTTATATGGAATTTATACCATAGTTAAAAATATAAATGAAAATCAGTTTAAAGTTGAAAACTGCTATAAAAGTGCTGTACCATATGAAACCAACAATGTAGCAGTTAATTTATTTAAAGAAATGTTTGAAATTAAAGATGATAATTGGAGAGGCATAGGAATAATAAAAAACAGCGGTTATAAACTAAATAAAAAATATGAAAAATATGATATAGAAAAGATATTTCCAAATAATGAAGTAATTAGTAAAAAGAAGTATAATTGCAGGTGTGGGGAAGTAATTAAAGGACTTATTAAGCCAAACAGCTGCGGTTTATTTGGAAAGGTTTGTAATCCTGATTATCCAATAGGTCCCTGCATGGTTTCATCAGAAGGAAGCTGTGCTGCTTACTACAAATATAATGATGGAATATAGGTGATTAACATGGAAGAAATAATATCAATGTCCCATGGAAATGGGGGAAAAAAGACCTCAGCATTAATAGAAAAAGTATTATTGCCCAGATTTAATAATAAGGAATTAAATTCTCTTGGTGATGGTGCTATTTTGGATGTTAATGGCAGAATTGCATTTTCTACAGACAGCTTTGTTATTGATCCGATTTTTTTTAATGGCGGTGATATAGGAAAGATAAGTGTATGCGGAACAGTAAATGACCTTTTAATGTGCGGAAGCATTCCAAAGTATTTAAGTCTTTCATTTATTTTGGAAGAAGGTTTAAAATTAAGTGAATTGGAAAAAATAGCAGATTCTATTTCAGAAACTGCAAAAAAAGCCGGAGTTAAAGTGGTGACCGGTGATACCAAAGTAGTTGATAAAGGTCATGGACATAAAATATACATAAACACTTCAGGCATAGGTGAGCTTAGGGATGGTATATGCTTAGGCAGGGAAAGAATTGAAAAAGGAGATAAGGTTATATTATCCGGCAGTATGGGAAATCATGGAGTATCAATTTTATGCTCAAGAAATAATTTTTTTGAAACAAATATTGCTTCAGACTGTACTCCCCTTAATAAAGTAACTGATGCTATTTTAAAATATGGTAAAAGTGTTAAAATATTAAGAGATCCTACAAGAGGCGGCGTAGGCACTACATTAAATGAGTTCACAGAAGATATGAAGTTTTCAATTGAACTTTTTGAAGATAAACTGCCTATTGACAGTGATGTTAAAACAGCCTGTGATCTTTTAGGCATAGATCCGCTCTATAGTGCCAACGAAGGAAAGGTTTTAGCAATAGTATCTGAAGATGCAGCGGAAAGCATAATATCTGATCTTAGGAAAATTGATGAAAGCTGCAATGCTGAAATTATAGGAGAAGTCAAGGAAACAAATTCTGGGAAAGTCATATTAAGCAGTATCTATGGAGGTAAAAGAATAATAGATAAGCTGAGCTACGACCAGCTGCCAAGAATATGTTAATAGAATAGAATTTTGAGAGGAGTGAAAAAATGCATAAGACAAGTATAACTAATATAACAAAGGATGAAATAGTCCCCTTAGCTGAAAAAATGTTCAGCAAAAGAAGAAGATTGGTTATAATGAATGGATATGTGGACACTGAAGGTAAAAATTCTATTGTTTATAATTACGATGCAGAGGGCAGGGTAGAAACCTATATCTGCAGAGGATATGAAAAGCTTCCTTCAATAACTCCAATATATAAGGGATCAGCACAGTGGTGTGAAGAAGAAATATGTGAAATGATGCCAATTGAGTTTGAAGGTCTGAATAAATCAGGAAGATTATTTCTGCCTGATGATTTTGACGGAACCGGTCAGATACTTGTATCACCTCTGGCTGAATTAAAAAAGAATAATAAGGCTGAAGGAGGAAAAGCATGAGCTATATAGTACCTATTGGTCCTTATCATCCTTCATTAGAGGAGCCAATACATGTAAAATTATATACTGATGGTGAAATAATAACGGATTCTGATGTTTTTATTGGATATAATCATCGTGGAATTGAAAAACTTACAGCTGAAAGAAATCCAATTCAAACCATAACATTAGTTGAGAGAGTTTGTGGTATATGTTCTCATTCCCATCCTTTTACCTACTGCAGGGCATTAGAAGAAATCGCGGGAATGGAAGTTCCTAAAAGAGGCCAGTACATAAGAGTAATTATAGCTGAACTTGAGAGGCTTCACTCTCATTTTTTATGGCTTGGTTTAGCAGCTCATATTATTGGCTTTGATTCTTTATTTATGTACACTTTCTCTGCCAGAGAAAATGTAATGGATATGCTGGAGATGTTATCAGGCAACAGAGTTAACTATGCTATGAATATAGTAGGCGGTGCCAGAAGAGATTTCAGCAGTGAGCAGTTTGATAAACTTCTTAAAATGATAAATGATCTTAAAGAGCCCTATAAAAAAATATTAGATATATACGCTAATGATAAGACGGTAGCTCTGAGAACTAAAGGAGTTGGAGTTTTATCAAAGGAAGATGCATTTATATTTGGAGCAGTGGGTCCAACCGGAAGAGCATCATCACAAAGCGATGATGTAAGAAAGGCTGACTCATATTCCAGCTATGAAGATTTTGATTTCAAATCAGTATCTGTTGATAACTGTGATGTGTTTGGGAGAGCTTTAGTCAGGCTTTTAGAGGTTGAAGAAAGCTTTAAGATAATAGAGCAGGCAGTAAAGAACATTCCGGAGGGCCCAATAAATTTAGGAATTAAAATACCAAAGATTCCTGCCGGAGAGGCTTTTGCAAGAACAGAAGCTCCAAGAGGAGAATTATCATATTACGTAGTATCAGATGGAGGACCTGTTAATTATAGAGTAAACATCCATGTTCCAACCTTCAAAAATGCAGCTACAGTTCCGGCAATGCTTAAAAATAATACAGTGGCAGATGCAGGGCTTATAGTAGCAAGTATAGACCCTTGTTTCTCATGCCTTGACAGATAATGCATGAATTAGCAATAACAGAAAATATTATAAAAATCTGTTCTGAGGAAGCTTTAAAGAATAAGGCTGTTAAAGTTAAAGAAATTAAAATACTGGTGGGGGAACTGACAGGTCTTATTCCGGAATCTATACAGTATTATTTTGATATTGCAAGCAAAGGGACAAAAGCAGAAGGTGCTGTGCTTAATATAGTAAAAGTTCCCTTAAAGATATTCTGTAATGAATGTAAAAACACTTCTGTCATAAAAAGAGGGGATTTTACATGCCCTGTATGTGAGGGTTCTGATATAAAGCTGTTAGGGGGCAATGAATTTTTGATTGAAAGCATGGAGGTAGATTAATGGACATTAAAGTAGTTAGACAAATACTGGAGTGGAATGAAGACTGCCATAAAGAAATTCAAAAAGAATTAAACGAAAAAAAAGTTCTGATGGTAAATGTAATGGGGTCTCCGGGAGCTGGTAAAACTACATTTATTACAAATGTAATTAATTCTCTTAAAAGTGAATTTAAAATAGGAGTTATAGAAGGAGATATTGCAGGAAAGATAGATGCAGAAAAAATTGCAGCTATAGGTATTCCTGTAGTTCAGTTAAATACTGAAGGAGCCTGTCATATTGAGGCTATGTCAATTAAAAATATACTTCCTGAATTTAATTTGGAGGATCTGGATATTTTATTTATTGAAAACATCGGAAACCTTGTATGCCCGGCGGAATTTGATATAGGAGAAGACTTGAAGGTTGTTATTTTAAGTATTCCCGAGGGGGATGACAAGGCAGAAAAGTACCCCCTTATGTTCATGAAGGCAAGTGCTCTTGTACTCAGTAAATATGATATAAAGGATTATTTTAAATTTGATGAGAACAGAGTAAAAAATAATGTCTTAAAATTAAATAAAAAAATAAAAATTTTTCCTGTTAATTCTGCCAGTGGGTATGGAGTGGAAGAATTTATAAAGTGGCTTAGAAAATATATAAAAAAATAGAAAGGGATGAAAAAATGAAAAGATTAAAAGCAATTGCATCAACTTTTATTTTATGCTTTATCTTTTGGCTCTTTTATACCGGTACCTTCGATATTGAAGAGATATCAGCAGGGTTAATAGTTTCAATATTAGTTGCCCTCTTCAGCAGCGCATTTTTCATTCAAAAAGAACCATTTTGGTTATTTAAGCCTGAGAGAATCCTGGCATTACTTAAATTTATTCCTATATATGCAGCAGAATTAGTTAAAGCTAACTGGGATGTAGCTAAAAGAGCTCTTTCCAGGGACATTAAAATTAATCCGGGTATAGTAAAAATATCTACTGAACTAAAATCAGATTATGGTCTGGCTATGCTGGCAGGCTGTATTACACTGACTCCTGGAACAATAACAATGGAAGTTACAGAAGAGGATGACAAATCTTATATGTATATTCATTGGATAGATGTAGCTGCAAGGAATATGGATGAGGCATCTAATATTATAAAAGGAGCATTTGAGCCATATGTAAGGAGGATATTTAATTGATGGATATGAAGACTGATTTTATAATTGTTGGAATAATCATATCACTTCTTTCATTTGTATTAATTTACAGAGTAGTAAAAGGTCCTCATGTAATAGACCGAATGGCAGCTTCGGACTGCATAGATGTTATTATTGGATTAGTTATGGTGCTTTACGGATGCTATGAAGAAAGATCTTTATTTTTGGATTTAGGACTTATAGTCACTTTGCTTGGCTTCATAGGCACAATACTGGTAGCAAAGTACCTGGAGGGAGATTTATGATAGTCAGAGTAATTGTTGACCTGCTGTTTGCTCTTGGAATATTCTTCATATTTGCAGGAGTGGTAGGAATGATCAGAATGCCGGATACATTCTGCAGACTGCAGTCATCTACAAATATAATTACCATGGGAGGACTGCCAATATTAATTGGAGCTTCCATTTACGGATTTTATATAGGCAATACAATGATAGGAATAAAATCAATTGTTATTGCAATGTTTATACTGATATCTAATCCTGCAGGCGCGCATGCTTTGGCAAAGGCAGCTTATAAAAGCAAGGCTAAAATGATAAACAAAGATAAATGTGATGATTACGGGAGGGATATGGATGAGTAGTATATCTGTTTTAAACGGGCTTATTATAATAGGAATGCTTATAACTGCATTCTGCGTAGTTATACTTGATGATATTCTCCCATGTGTTATTGCCTCTTCAGTAGTGGGCACCTTCCTTGCATTGGAGTTTCTTCTGCTTAGAGCACCGGACGTGGCAATTGCAGAAGGTGCAGTAGGTGCCATACTAACTCCGGTTATATTCATTGTGGCCCTTACAAAAGTTAAAAAATATGACAAAGATAAAAAGGAGGAGACTAAATGAAAAAATTTTTTACTTGGTTTTCTCTTACAATATTAACAGTCATGGGTATATATGTTTGTTATAAAATGGCAATAATGACACAGCTTCACCCCACATATGAAGGAATAGCCAGCCTTATTGTTAAAGATACACTTCAGAAAACATCAGCTATTAATTCATGTACGGCTATAGTGTTTGACTTTAGAGGTTATGATACATTAGGTGAATCTTTTGTTCTTTTTACAGCAGTCACAGGTTCTGCAGCAATACTCCGGAAATATAAGAGGAGGTAATATTATGAAGAAAAATATAAAAGTTAAAGATTCAATTATAAAGTCCTGCGCTAATATTACTCTTCCTATGGCCCTTGTTTTAGGTATATATATTATTCTTCACGGACATTTAAGCCCGGGAGGAGGTTTCCAGGGTGGAGTTATTATTGCAGGAGCAGCAGCAATAGTATTTATTGCCTATGGGTATAAAGAAGTTTTTGCTGTATTTAATATGGAAAAAGTAAAAATATCTGAAGATATAGGTGCCATAGGCTACATTTTTGTTGCAGTTTTAGGTTTAATTTATGGATTTGATTTTTGTACTAATGTTATATGGCACGGAATTCCAGGTAAGCTATATAGCTCAGGTACCATATTCTGGATGAATTTTGCTGTGGGATTTAAAGTAACTGCGGGTATAGGATTTTTAATCATCATGATGGTAGCAAATCTATATCAGACATCTGAATATGAAGATGAAGATATAAAGTAATCCTGATAAGGAAATTGCATTATAAATTATGCAATTACTATCCTAATATATTGTGAGGTGAAATAATGTTACTTAATTATATAGGTTCTTTTTTGATTATTGTAATGGGTTTATATATTATGATCACCAAAAAGAATTTAATTAAAATTGTAATAGGAATGTCTCTGATGGATTCAGGAATAAATTTACTTTTAATTTCTGTAGGTTTCAGACAGGGAGGAACTGCTCCTATTTTCATGAGTGATTTAAAACCGGGGGCAATTTTCGTAGATCCTGTTCCACAGGCACTAACGCTTACATCTATAGTAATTGGAGCCTGCGTTACAGCTTTAGCTCTGTCGCTGGTAATTAAAATAAAATCTCATTACGGCTCTATTGATGCAGATAAGGTAAGGAGGCTGAACGGATGACAAGCTATTTCAGTAATTTGCCTATTATAGCTATAATAACTCCTTTTCTTGGTGCATTCATAGTTGGCATTATGGGAGGAAGAAAAAAATTATTAACAGTTGAAAAATGTATACCAATAGCCACAACTTTTACTTCTTTATTATCGCTTATATATCTGATTAAACCGGTTTTAATAAATAAGTATATAGTTGCTTACTGGATGGGAAACTGGAGTCCGGAATCTCAATGGGCCATAGGAATAGGTCTTGAAGTTGATGCATTTTCATTATTTACAGGTTTAATTATTGCAGCAGCCTGTTTCTTATCTGCTGTATATTCTTTCAGATACATGGAAGAAGATAACGGTCTGGATAAATATTATGTATTATTTCAGCTTTTATCTGCCAGCATGATAGGCTTTGTTTTAACCGGTGATGTATTTAACATGTACGTCATGCTTGAAATAATGACCTTTGCTGCCATTGCCCTTACATCCTTCAGAAACCACATATATAAATCAGTAGAAGCTGGTTTTAAATATATAGTAATAGGGTCTTTAGGTTCCTCCTTTATTTTGCTTGGAACCGTACTTCTTTATTCTCAGCTTCATACTTTGAATTTAGCTCAGATGGCGGCTCTGCTTCATGGAAATTATACTCCGGTATCTATTATGGCTTTAGCACTTATGCTTACAGGATATGCGGTTAAGGCATTTATGGTACCCTGCCATACCTGGCCGGTAGATGCTCATATGGCTGCCCCATCATCAATATCAATGTTGTTATCCGGTATTATGAGCAAAACAGGAGTATATGCCTTAGTAAGAGTTTTATATATGATATACCAGAGTACCGGAAAACCTGAGATGGAATTTCTTATAATGTTCTGGGGAGCTGTAACCATGCTGGTTGGCATAACCATGGCAGTAGTTCAGACAGATTTTAAAAGGCTTCTTGCCTTCAGTTCAGTATCCCAGATAGGATATATAATGGCAGGCTTTGGTGCAGGTCTTTCAATAAATAAGGGAGTAGCAGTAGTTGGAACCATGGGAGCATTGTTTCACATGATAAACCATGCCGCATTTAAATCCTTATTATTCCTCTGTGCCGGAGCTGTTCTTCATCAGACCGGAACTACAGATTTAAATAAGCTGGGCGGTCTTTCTAAAAAAATGCCTTATACAACTGCATTTTTTATAATAGGAACACTATCAATAAGCGGAATACCGCCATTTAATGGATTTGTATCAAAATGGCTTATATATCAGGCTACCTTTGAGGCAGGCTACGCTCCGGTTACAATAATTGCTCTTATAGCCTCCGTACTTACATTAGCAGCCCTGGTAAAAGTAATTCAGTCTGTATTCTTTGGTCAGCTTAAAGAAGAATACAAGGATGTAAAAGAAGTTCCATTATCCATGAGGATACCCATGATGATTCTCTCAGCTGTATGCGTATTTGTTGGAGTATTCCCACATGTAATTTCAAAATATTTAATAGAACCTGCTGCATTTTCAATATATAACATAGGAAGCTATATCGATGTTATGTTTGGAAAGGGATATGCTGCTAAAATGTTTAAAGAAACAGTATCAATACCAAACATGAATTATACTTTGGCAGGATATTGGGATCCAGCTTCCTGGTTAATATTATTTGTAATACTTTTAATAGCTTTAATATTGTTCTTTTCCTTTGGATATAAAACTCCAAACGCTAATATAGCTGATGATTTAGTA
>JAJBWD010000319.1:0-2563 GCA_032907345.1 Bacillota bacterium
CTTGGAATAAAAATGGGTGTGTATTGTTTTTGTACAAATAAAGGAGACATAATAACAGAATTAGATTATTTTTTAAATTATATTAAAGGAATGTCTTTTGATACAATATTATTTCTTGATATAGAACAACCACCGACTTCTTATAGTTGGAGATGGGATAAGCAATCTGCTATAAATTATTTAAAAAAAGCAATACCTTATTTACAATCTAAAGGTTATAAAGTTGGTATATATACTGGAGTGGCATTTTATAATGATTTTTTAAAGGATAATATACCTAATGTTGCATTATGGTTGGCTAGTTATGGTATTCAGCCAAGTTTATATCCGAATAATGCATCATGGCAATATACTGAAAATGGAACTGTTGCAGGTATAGATGGAAATTGTGATAGAAATTATTTTATAGATAATGTTTTTACAGGCGAAACAAAACTTGCTTCTAATGTTAATAATACTAATATTATTGAAAAAAGTAAAACTTTTGTTGGAAATAAATGCTCTGAATTGCAACAAAAATTGAATAAAGTTGGCTATAAATTAGTTGTTGATAATATATTCGGAGTAAATACATATAATGCTTTAATAGATTTTCAAAAAAAAAATAATTTAATAGTAGATGGTTTAGCTGGAGATAAAGTGTTTTTAAAATTAAATGAATTAATAGAAAAAACTATAAGTCAAACAATACCTAAATATAATGAGAGTGTCCCAACAGGCTCAAATATATTTAATATACCTAATACAAAATGCTATATCGAACAAGCCACTGATGGGAGATTAATAATTCATTTTGATAGAGGTAATTATATTGCAATAGGTAAAGGTTTTATAGATGGATATGTAAACGACAATAATGGGCATGGTGACCACAAGAGAATAGTAGGTTAATTGAGAGTCTTAATTCCAAGACTTTTTTAAATTATAAAAAATTAAATTTATGGAGGTAGTATAAATGATAAATGTAAATGATATTGTAACAATAGGTGGAGTTGTAGTTGGAGTAATTGGAGGTATCTATGGATTAGTACCTTATCTTAAGAAAAAAGGCGTAAATACTGAAAAAGTGTTAGACACTACACAAAATGTGTTAGAAGCAGCAGAGCCACTTATCCAGGTAGCAAAGACAATTCCAAGTCTTAAAGTTGGGGCTAATCTTGTAGATTTAATGCAAGATAAAGCTATATCCGCCGCAAAAATAGCTGAACAGTTAGAACATGCAGGTCAGTTAAAAAACAATGATGAAAAATTTAACTATGCTAGAGATATTGTATATTCAATACTAAAAGAAATGAATGTTACTCCAACAGATAATCAGAAAAAGCTTATTGATGATTTTATTCAAGAAGGAGTAAATAATCTTGGACATGCTCCTGTAAGTGAAGCTGAAAAGAATGCACAGATTGCTAAGACACAGCAGGATTTGACTATAGCACAAACTGAGAATGCTCAGTTGAAGCAGAAATTAACTACTATACAATCTACAGCAGGTGCAACAGTTACTCAACAGCCTGTACAAGCACCAGTACAGCAGTCTACACCTACTACACCAGCACAGGATACAACAACTCAAACTACATCAACAAAAACAGAATAATAAAGAAAATTAGGATAGATTAAAATTTATCTATCCTAATTTCTTTATATTTATACAAAATGTTGTAAATATAATAAATATTATGTTAATAAATAAAAAAGTAAATTAACATTAAAGGATGGTGATATAATGCAATCAAATGGTATATTCATATTCCATGATCATTCAGATACTGTAAATGATGGGGAAATATTTATTAATCCAAATACAGAGGAAATAACTATAGATATAACTGGTACAGCACAATCTTTTGAAGTTATATTTGAAGGGAAAGTGAATAATGATTCTGAATGGAGTCCTATTATGTTTGGTAATTTAAATGATTTATCTCTTGATACTAAAGCAACAAAATTAAATACTCAATGGCAAAATGAAATTAGTGGTTATGGATATTTTAGAGTGAAAATAACAAATATATCAGGAGGATATTTAACAATTAAAGGACGTCTAAAATATTAATAGAAATGAGGTGATACATTGGATATTATTGCTAGAGGAATGGCAAAAGCTATTCAAGAACAAATAAATCAAGGTCAAACAGGCATTGATACTTTTATGTGTAAAGTTGATAATAATGACACTACGCCTGATTTTTTATTGGGGAAAATAAATGGCGCAGATACCCAACTTAAAATAAATGTAATAGACAATACTTTGGTTATTAGTATAGATGATGCATTATTAGAAAAAATTAATGATAAGTCTAGTGATGGTAAGGTATGTATAAATATAGATGATGTTAGCCCTGATTATTTAGGCAATAAATTATTAGGAACAACTAATAAAGTTACTATTACAAAAGATCAAGTTGATACTAATAATAAATTAATATTAAATATAGGTCAAGATATTTTTGATAAAACATTAGACAGTGCTAATTCTATAATATATAATAAATCTAATTCCACTTTACAATCAATTAAAGTAGGAAATGCTATAGATGAATTAGACAGTAAGTCAGAAATC
>JAJBWD010000320.1:0-2777 GCA_032907345.1 Bacillota bacterium
AGGAGCTGAACTTCCAGCAATACTTGGTTCTGTAATTTGTATGGCAGTAACTATAGGAGTTGCCAAGGTATTCTATAAAAATACAGCTTCGAAGGATTCTGAGAAGATACCAGTCAAGAAAGCTGTTTTAGCATGGCTTCCATTTATATTAGTATTTGTATTTGTAATACTTAGTAGTGCACTTTTCCCACCGATAAACAAAGCATTATCTTCAATAAAGACATCGGTACAAATTTATTCAGGAAAAGGTGCAGCACCATATGTATTTAGTTGGGTATCTACACCAGGTACACTTATTATAATAGCCACATTCATTGGTGGACTTATTCAAGGTGCTAAGTTTGGTGAAATAGCTGGAGTATTGGGAAATACATTTAAGCAAATGTACAAGTCTGCTATTACTATAGTCGCAATAGTTGCACTGGCTAAAGTAATGGGTTACAGTGGAATGATAAAATCCATATCAGCAGTTTTAGTTGTTATAACTGGAGGTTATTATCCTCTTATTGCTCCTATAATAGGTGCACTTGGAACATTTGTAACTGGTAGTGATACATCAGCTAACGTGTTGTTTGGTGGATTGCAAGTAGAAGTAGCAAGATCACTTCATCTAAATGAATTCTGGCTTGCAGCAGCAAATACAGGTGGAGCAACAGCTGGAAAGATGATATCACCTCAAAGTATAGCTGTAGCAACAGCGGCTACAGGACTTGTTGGTTCAGAAGGTAAGATATTGAATTCTACTTTAAAGTTTTGCATAGTTTATGTAGTCGTTTTAGGTATTATGGCATACTTTGCCGGACCTATATTTGGATTTAGATAATTTATGAAAATTATATTAGAGTGAGAGGGGAAGTTTATAGTGGCTAATATAAGATTACCTTATAATAAAAAGTTAATTGATATAGAAATAGATGACAAGAATCTTTCTACAGTCCTTGAGTCTAAGGCAGAAGATTATAAAACTAATCTTACTGAATCTGAAATAGTTGAAAGAGCATTGGATAATCCAATTGGTTCTCCAAAATTGGAGGATTTAGTTAAAAACAAGAAAAATATGGTTATAATAAGCAGTGACCATACGAGACCGGTTCCAAGCAAAATTATAATGCCAATACTTTTAAAGAGAATAAGAAAAGTTAATCCTAATATTGATATAAAAATTTTGATTGCTACAGGATTTCATAGACTTACTACTAGGGAAGAACTTATAAATAAATTCGGAGAAGAAATAGTAAAAAATGAAAATATAATAATACATGATTCCCGTGATAATAAAAGTTTAGTTAAAATAGGAACTCTTCCATCTGGAGGTGAACTTATAATTAACAAGACTGCAGTAGAGACAGAATTATTAATTGCAGAAGGTTTTATAGAATCACATTTCTTTGCCGGATTTTCAGGAGGTAGAAAAAGCATACTTCCCGGAATAGCTTCTGCAAAAACTGTCATGGCAAATCACTGTGCTGAATTTATAGCAAGTCCATATTCTAGAACTGGAAAATTGGAAAACAATCCTATCCATAAGGATATGCTGTATGCAGCAGAAAAAGCAAAATTAGCTTTTATAATAAATGTAGTTATAGATGGAAATAAAAAAATAATAAATGCTTTTGCAGGACATAGCAAACTAGCTCATGAAGATGGTTGCAAATTTGTTTTGAATTTATCTAAAGTAAATAAGGTTGAATCAGATATTGCTATTTCTACTAATGGAGGATATCCATTAGATCAAAATATATATCAGTCAGTTAAAGGAATGACAGCAGCTGAGGCTACATGTAAAGATGGTGGAGTAATTATAATGGTGGCTGCATGTAATGATGGACATGGAGGAGAGGGATTTTATAAAAACCTAGCTAATGCTAAATCTCCTAGAGAATATTTGGATGAAGTTTCTAAAGTGCCAAGAAATGAAACAGTACCAGATCAATGGGAATCTCAAATATTGGCAAGAATATTAGACAAGCATACTGTCATTATGGTAACTGATATGTGTGATCCAAAACTCATAAAAAATATGCACATGCAGCAGGCAAGCACTTTTGAAGAAGCATTAAATAAAGCTTATGACATTATGGGTAAAGATGCTAAAGTAGCAGTTATACCAGATGGAGTTGCTGTAATTGTAAGTTAATCATTCAACTGATTTTATAACATTCACATAAAAAATAAATTTTTGGAGGTAGTTTAAATGGATATATTAGTATGTATAAAACAAGTTCCAGGAACATCAAAAGTTGAAGTTGATCCAGTAACAGGTGTATTAAAGAGGGATGGAATAGATTCTAAGATGAATCCATATGATCTATTTGCACTTGAAACTGCTTTTAGAATCAGAGCTGAAAAAGGTGGAACAATAAAAGTAATCAGCATGGGACCACCACAAGCTGCAGATGTAATAAAAGAAGCTTATATGATGGGTGCAGATGAAGGGACACTTTTATCAGATAGAAAGTTCGCAGGAGCAGATGTATTGGCAACATCTTATACTATATCTCAAGGTATAAGAAAAATGGGACATGTAGACTTAATACTTTGTGGAAAGCAGACTACCGATGGAGATACTGCACAAGTAGGACCTGAGATGGCAGAATATCTTGGAATGCCTCATATAGCTAACGTATTGAGCATTGAAGAAGTTAAAGATAAATCTATAGTTGTTAAAATGGATATGCCTAATACAGTAGAGATAGCAGATGTAAAATTTCCTTGTCTTTTGACAGTAGAAAAAGATATATATCAACCAAGGCTTCCATCTTACAAGAAGAAATTAG
>JAJBWD010000321.1:0-3433 GCA_032907345.1 Bacillota bacterium
AGTTTCAACTGCCATAGCTGAAGCAGTTGAAAGATTATATCCTGAAAAATTCCCCCTGTTTTCTGCATTTAGCTGCAGCGGAGTCAAGGAATGCAGGGAAACCTTAGATAAAGCAATTAGGGGAGAGCTGAATCATAACTTCATAGAAGGAATGGGCTGCATTGGAGGCTGCGTTGGAGGACCTAAGGCAATAATTCCAAAAACCTTAGGAGAAACCTATGTAAATGAAACAGCTGATTCTTCTGCAATTAAGGTAGCAGTTGACAGTGACTGTATGATCGAAGTTCTGAAAAAGATAAACATAAATTCCATTGAAGATTTTAAACATGAAGAAAAAACAAAGATATTTCACAGAGAACTCTAATATGATATACTTTCATGGGGTGATTGAATGCTTAGTAGTATAGAAGCTGCCATTTTCGACATGGATGGAACCCTTATTGACTCCATGGGACTTTGGTACAAAATAGATTATGAATTTTTAAATAAAAGAGGGATACCTCTGCCAAAAGACTTAAAAGAGAATATAGAACACCTAAGTTTTGAAGAAACGGCAAAATATTTTAAAAATAGATTTAATCTTAAGGATACTGAAGATGAAATATTAAAAGAGTGGTATAATATGGCTTATTATGAATACAGCAATTGTATTGTTCTTAAGGAAGGTGCCTATAAATTTTTATCTCATCTTAAAGAAAATAATATAAAGCTGGCTTTAGCTACATCAAATGCAGAAGAGCTTACAGAGGCTGTACTTAAAAAAAATAAAATCTACAATTTTTTTGATGCATTTACCTACACCAGTGAAGTAGATAAACCGAAATCCTGCCCTGATGTTTATCTTCTTGCTGCTGAAAAATTAAATGTAAGTCCTGAGAATTGCCTGGTTTTTGAGGATATTCTGTCCGGAATAATAGGTGCAAAAAAGGCAGGTATGAAGGCTTACGGTGTATATGATGAATCTTCAAAGGAAAATATTGATATGATTAAAGAAAAAGCTGACGGGTTTATAGAAAATTATGGAGGATATTATGAATTGTAAGGTATATTTAAGAAAAGGAATGGGGAAAAAGGCAGAAAGCGGCAATCAATGGATTTACACCGATGAAATTGAGGGTTTTGACGGAACCTATGAAAATGGAGACATTGCAGAGATTTATAACTTCAAGGGAGATTTTATTGGCAAAGGATATGTGAATGACAAGTCTAAAATTGCCGTAAGACTGCTAACCAGAGACATTTCCCAGGAAATAAACAAGGAATTTTTCAGAAAAAGATTTAAAGCGGCTTTCGATTACAGAAAAAAGGTAATTGATACATCAAGCTGTCGTATTATATTCGGAGAAGCAGATTTTCTTCCAGGGTTAACTGTTGATAAATATGAAGACTACTATGTTATTCAGTCTCTCTCTTTAGGAATTGACAGGTATAAGAAAATATTCGTAGAAATCCTTATGGAGGACTTTGGAGCTAAGGGAGTATATGAAAGAAGCGATGCCAAGGTAAGAGAGCTGGAGGGCATGGAACAGACAAAAGGATTTTTAACTGAAAGCTTCCCAACAGAGATAATAATTAATGAGAATAATGTAAAATATTACGTAGATATAGCAGAAGGGCAAAAAACCGGCTACTTTTTAGACCAGAAGGAAAACAGGAAGGCAGTTCAAAAGCTGTCGAAAGGCTTAGATGTTTTAGACTGTTTTACCCACACAGGCTCTTTTGCTTTAAATGCAGGAATAGGAGGAGCTAAATCTGTTCTTGGCATAGACATTTCAAAGCAGGCTGTAGAAATGGCAGAAAAAAATGCAGAGCTTAACGGTCTTTCAGATATAGTTAAATTTGAATGCCATAATGCCTTTGATGTTCTTAAAGACTGGTCAAAGGAAGGCAGAAAATACGATATGGTAATACTGGATCCTCCGGCATTTACAAAGGCAAGAGAAACAGTTAATGCTGCTGTAAGAGGCTATAAGGAGATAAACCTTCGGGGAATGAAGATGGTTAATGAGGGAGGCTTTTTAGCTACATGCTCCTGTTCTCATTTTATGAATGAGGAGCTTTTCAAAAGAACTATATTTGAAGCTTCGAAGGATGCTAAGCGTACTCTTCGGCAGGTGGAATTCAGGACTCAGGCACCGGACCACCCAATACTTTATAATTCAGATGAATCTTATTATCTGAAGTTTATAATATTTCAGGTATTCTAAAAACCGGCAGGGCTTTTTTAGTCCCTGCCGGTTTTTCTATTTCAGCTTTACTTCATTAATTTTATCTAAACTATTTATATCATTTGCCGTTATCTTTTCATTTGACAGTGTATATAAAACGTCATCTATATAAAGAGTTCTTTTAACGGCACTTAAATAATATAGTTCACTGTTTATAGCTATCCCATCATTTTGAGATATAATTCCTTTTTGTTTTATTCCATTTAAGCTTACAGAAAAAACCGCTGCTCCCTGCTTCCCATTACTATCAGTATACCCATTTCTTATATCAACGGGGATGGACAGAATATTCTTTTCCTTTGAAAACATAAAGGCTTTATGGTTATAAAGAGCTTCCGAGCCGGAGCCCTCTCCCCCTAAATTCACCTTGTATAATTCCTTAGGTTTAGTTACATTTGTCACGTCGAATAGCGATATTTTAAGTCCTGTAGGTCTTGCTCTTTTCTCTCCACCTTCAGTGGTTAGTACCGAATCCATTCCAAGTCCAATCAGATGGTTTTCATCATAGGGGTGAAGATAATTAGAAAACCCCGGTATTTTAAGTTCTCCTAAAACCTTAGGGTTTGCAGGGTTCTTAAGATCTATTACAAATAAGGGGTCCATTTCCTTATAGGTTACTATATATCCCCTGTCTCCCATAAACCTGACAGAGTAAATTCTCTCATCCTTTGCCAGGTTATTAAGGCTTCCTGATATTTTAAGATCCTTATCTAATACATATAAATTATTATGTCCGTCATTTGATACTCCACCTATCCCAAAATAGTTTCCTGTGGTAGTGGCTATCCTGAAATATCCATTATTTTCATCCATGGAAAATTGGTTCAGAACTGTCCCTTCAACGCATCCTATTGCAATAAATTTATTATATTTTAAAGAGTATTTATAAATTAAAGTTTCTGCTTTATTATTTTTAATACCCGACCCGGTAAGATACAGATTATCAGTACTAGCGTAAACATTCCCTGAAAATCCTAGTATTGTGTCTGTCTTTGATACTGAATTCATACTATTTAAATCCACTCTTGTGATATTTAAATAGCTTCCGCTTTCTAAACCGCTGACATACTTTATTTTGTCATAGGAATTTACTATTTTTCCACTAGCTGCGCTGTCTTCTATACTAACTTCACCATTTTTTTTATCATTAATTATTATTTCTCTGTTTAAATATTTATTTGAAACTATAAACAGCCTGCCGCCGG
>JAJBWD010000322.1:0-15906 GCA_032907345.1 Bacillota bacterium
TAAGTGTATTAGTTTATTTAGTACACTTATAATATAATGCTTTTGGTTTTATTTGTCAACATGCAAATAAAAAAAACTGCCCATCTTCAAAACAGGCAGCTGTATCATACAAGGATATTATGCATTTTCTTTAAATAATAAACTTAAAGAATATCAAAAATATTACACCCGGAATTCCAAAAAATCCGGCTATTAAGGCTGTATATATGTTTATTCCAATAGAAAAATTAAAAAATCCCCCAATGAAATTAACAATGAAAAGTAAAACTGCTCCAAGAATTCCGTTAAGTACAAGCTTACCTAAAATTTTAAGAGGAAAAGCTAAAAACTTCCCTATTAAAAATAAAACAGCTATCGCTATTAAAAAGGTTAATAAAATTTTCGGATCCATTATAATCACCTCTGAAATAATTATATTCTAATTATAACAGTATATGAAGAAATTTCACGCCCAATTTTCAATTCCTTTTTCTTTTGCCAGTCTGATAAGGTACTCATACCTGCACCTTACAGCATTTTCATTATAAATTGCATAATCTAAAAGCTTCGGTTCTTTAACATAATTAATATACTCAGAAGCATACCTGATTTCTTCTGCGGCATTTTTTATGGCCAAAAGAAGCTGTTCTCTTTCTATTAACTCTTCTTTTGTTGTCTTTTCTTTTTTATTTAATAATTTCATCAGATTCATATAAAAAAACCTCCCATTTTGAATCATTAAAATTGTTGACACAAAATGGGAAATTTATACATAAATATTAAATTTCTTTTCTTCCCTCAAGGGCTTTAAGAATTGTTACCTCATCTGCATACTCTAAATCTCCGCCTACCGGCAGGCCGTGTGCTATTCTGGTGACTTTAACTCCCAAAGGTTTTAATATTTTTGAAATGTACATAGAGGTTGCTTCCCCTTCAACTGTAGAATTTGTAGCAACTATTACCTCTTTTACATCACCATTCATCCTCTTCACAAGACCTTTAAGATTTATATCATCAGGTCCTCTTCCAGTCATTGGAGAAATGTTACCATGGAGAACATGGTAGGTTCCATTATACTCCTTTACTTTTTCCATTACATAAACATCCTTCGGTTCCTCTACAACACAGACAATACTTTTATCACGATTTGGATTGCTGCATATGGCACAGGGATCTGAATCTGTATAATTACCGCATACAGAGCAGTATTTTATGGTTCCCCTGGCCTTTATAAGAGCCCTGGCAAACCCCTCTACCTCTTCCTTTGGCAGATTTAATGTATATAATGTAAGCCTTTGTGCTGTCTTGTAGCCTATACCCGGAAGCTTTGCAAATTCTTCAATTAATTTCTCTATAGCCAAAGGATAAAATTCCAAGATATTTCACCTCAGCTAAAACATACCTGGCATATTCATTCCGCCAGTTATCTTCTTCATTTCTTCTGCTGTTTCAGCCTCTGCCTTCTTAAAAGCTTCGTTTACTGCAGAAAGAATAAGGTCTTCCAGCATTTCAACATCATCAGGATCTACTGCTTCAGGCTTTATTTTTATGCTCAGAAGCTCCTTTTTACCACTTGAAACAGCTTCAACTACTCCGCCGCCGCTGGTTGCTGTAAATTCCTTTTTCTCCAGTTCTTCCTGCATATCCTGCATCTTTTTCTGCATCATCTGTGCCTGCTTTAACAGATTGTTCATATTCCCGCCGCCTAAACCCGGGAAACCGCCTTTTGCCATATTTTCTTCCTCCTTAAAATATTAATCAATCATCATAGACTTCTAAAGTGTCTCCAAAATATTCCTTTAGCTTTTCCTCGTTGTCTTTCTTTATTTCCTCTTCCACAATATATTTTATTCTCACTTTTTCTTTAAGTGCTTCTGAGAAAATTTCCTCTACCTTGACTCTGTATTCTTCCTTCTCAAGTCTTTCCTTATTAAAAGAATATTCCTTAGGATATTTTATTGTAATTTCCCCATTTTTGCAACCGGAAACTTCACCGGTAACTAATGAAGCATATATTACCATAAGTTTTTTGATTTTTAGTGTTTCTAATATATCAGGGAAAATACTCTCAGCCTTTTCAAAGGTAACAGATGATTCAGCATTCTCCTCTATAATTTCCTTAGGCTCTTCTTTTTTTTCTGTAATTTTAGCTGGTTCTTTCTTTTCTTTTTTATGTTCTTCATTTTTAACCGGGGTAACACTGAAAGAGCCTGATTTGATAATCTCCTGAAGCTGATTAAGCCTGTTTATTATTGTTTCTTTGGATGTATCATATTCTATCTTACAGAGCTTCATGATGGAAAGCTCCAGATATATTCTGCTCTGGGTGCTCCATTTTGCCTGGCTTAGTGAATCTTCAAGAATGCGAATGTCCCTCATTATTTCTTCAACCCTTATTTTTTCGCCCCTCTTTTTAAGCGCCTCAATATCTTCCAGGGATGCATCTATTACCTGCTCCGGGTTTTGAGTTATCTTTGTCATTAAAAGGTTTCTGAACTGAGAAATCAGGTCTTTAATGACTACATTCACATCTTTTCCCGAGAAAATTATATTATCTACTTCCTTTAATGCTCCTTCTAAATTTCTGTCAATTAATAAATCCATAAGGTTATTAATGTTCTCATTAGTAACCAGTCCCAAAATCTGAAGCAAATCACCATAATCTATCTTTGAATTTCCCATGGAAATTGCCTGGTCAAGTATGGAAAGGGCATCTCTCATGGCTCCGTCTGCCATCCTTGATATCAGCATTAAGCTTCTGTCATCAGCGGTTACTCCCTTTTCATCTACTATCCTTCTAAGCCGGGCCTCTATTTCGCTGCTTTTTATCCTCTTAAAATCAAATCTCTGGCACCTGGACAGGATTGTAACAGGCAGCTTCTGAGGATCTGTGGTTGCCAGGATAAATATTACATAGCTGGGAGGTTCCTCCAGGGTTTTAAGAAATGCATTAACTGCTCCTGTGGAGAGCATATGAACCTCGTCCATTATGTATACCTTGTATTTACCCTCTCTCGGAGGATAAATTACATCATCTATTATATCCCTGATTTTATCTACTCCATTATTTGAAGCAGCATCCAACTCAGTAACATCTAAAAAAGTGCCCTGATTTATCTTAACGCAGTTTTCACATTTGTTGCAGGGTTCACCATCTACAGGATGAAGACAGTTTACCGCTTTTGCAAATATTTTAGCTGTAGAGGTTTTGCCTGTACCTCTTGTTCCGCAAAATAAATAAGCATGGGCTATCTTATTTCCTTTAACCTCATTTTTGAGGGTAGTTGTAATATGTTTTTGAGAAACCACGTCGTTAAATTTCTGGGGTCTCCATTCTCTATAAAGAGCTGTATAAGACAAAAAAACCACCTCTTTTAGCAGTATATAAATCATTATATCCTATTTTGGGTAAAATAAAAAGACGCTCCTGCGTCTTAACATATAAAGCCGTGCACCTCGCTCCGGCATTAGAATATGAGCGTTACCTATACAGTTAACTCAAACCAGGTAAACTCACGGCACACGAAAGTTTTCACTTACCGCTGCTTCCTTCCGGACCTGACGGGGTTCATGAATTTTCATTGCGTAAGGCCCAGTTATCAACGTCACTTATACAGGCCAGACCTCACACTCTAAAGTCTCGGCGAGGAATTCAATCCTGCTGTAGCGGATTGCAGGTTACAGGGCACCGCTGACTCCCCATCTAGCACGACAAAGACTGCTTGGCGGAGAAAAGGGGATTCGAACCCCTGGAAGAGTTACCCCTTCACACGCTTTCCAGGCGTGCTCCTTCAACCACTCGGACATCTCTCCATGTGCTCTCTCAAGCTAAAGTTTTTGCGACAATGATTATTATACTATGAATTTTCTATAAATACAAGTGAAAAAATCTTTACTTAGATTCCTTTTTTTTCATTCCAGTTACTATAAATAAGAATAGGCCAACTGCCAGTACAATATCTCCTATGGAAAATACATACGCAATTCCGAGCTTAAATGGAATGATATCTCCAAGAAAATTAAACCTGGTAGTTCCATCTATTGCTCTGTATAATCCTACTGTCCATACCTGTTTAGTAAGTCCAATACTTTGTGCAGCTGGTATACTTACAGGCATTGCTCCTCCGTTTGTAAATATGGGAACTGCATTTAAGAGAAATCCAATGCCCATGATTAATATATATTTATTCTTCCTGTTTATTATTACAAATATAAGGAGAAGCGAATACTGTATCACATATAAAATATATGTCAAAACACCCCTTGTTAAAAAACCATGCCGGATAGATATAACGATGATAAATTTAATAAGGAATCCTGCCAAAACAAGATATATAGCTTTTATACTCATTATATCAATGTTTTTTAGTCTTCCTTTTAATACATATCCAATAATTACAGAAAATATTATTGCTTCAATAAACATTATTCTTTCATTCCTCCGGTTTTCTTTAAATATCTGAAATATGCATCTACTACATCCGGGTGGAATTGTGTTCCTCTGTTATTTTTAACTTCACTTATTATATAATCCATGCTTCTTGCCTTTCTGTAAGGTCTGTCTGTAAGCATGGCATCTATTGAATCTGTCAATCCTATTATGAATACTTCCAAATTAAGCTGATCAGGACTAAGACCTGAAGGATATCCGGTGCCGTCATACCTTTCATGGTGGTGAAGGACTATAAATCGCACCTTATCTATTCCCTTAATATCTTTTAAAATATTGTATCCAATTTCAGGATGCTTTCTGATAAGCTGAAATTCCTCATCTGTAAGTCTTCCATTTTTATTTAAAACAGAATCATCTATACCAATTTTGCCCACATCATGAAGAAGAGCAGCTATTTTTAAATCCTCAATATGCTTTTCTGATAGCTTCAGTTCTTTGGCAATACTTACAGCCAGATCGGAAACTCTTTCTGAATGGCCTTCTGTATACTTATCCCTGGCCTCCATAGCGTGCATTAATGCGTTAATTGTCTCTAAATATTGATTCTGTGAATTTATTTTCAACTGAATTGTATACCTGGCTAATAATATAGGAATTATAACTAAAACTATGCCTAAATAGTTATTGGCATCATAGGATATAACAAGAATTAAAGCAAATGGAATCATGGCCAGAATATTTATTGATGACAATTTCATATAGTCTGCAGAAACTTTAACTATGTTCTTATTATAAAGTATTGAAAAAAGCATTGAAATCAATAATGTTTCAACAAGAAAATAAATTAGGATAAACATCATTAATGGTATTAAGTTCCTGCCTACGTTTGTAAATTTTCCTATTTGAGTCATTCCGCCTAATTGTTTATATACAATACTGCCCATAATAACTGCTATTATAAAAATGCTGTAACTAAATAATGTCTTATATATTGGGAGATTTAAAACAGAAATTTTTTTATTACCAGTTTTTACAACTCTAAATGTTAAACCTATAATAAAAATTAGCATGGTAAAAGCTGGTCCAAATAAGATAAAACATGCCAGCTCAACGCCAAAGCTTGTACTAACTGCTGTATCTTTTAGAGGTACTGCAAAACTTTCCGTTATGGCAATAACAATGCTGAAGAATATTACATCAATTAAATGAATATTTTTATAATCAAAGTTAAAATTATTAATAAAATAAATAACTAATATAATGCATGAAGCATATAAAAATGCCAAAAATATTTTTAGTTTAATCGGAAGTTTTCCCATAATTCCTCCTATATAATAAAGGCCGAAGATCTTAATTAATTACTAAATCCATGAGTAACTTGATCCACCAGCAACAGCCAGTGCTAAAAGTGCTGTTAAAACAGCAACTAACTTTCTATTCATTTAAGATTACCCCCTTTGCGATTACACAAGAGATTCGCTATAATCCTGTGCGTTATATCGCTTCGCTAAGGGATGATAAAAACCAAATCTTCGGCCCTTATATCTAATTGGTTGTCTTTTGTATGATTCTATTTATTGCATCCAGTGATGCCTTTGCAATAGACTCATTTACGTCATCCTTAATAATGGATGCTCCTACCATGGTTTCCTCACTGCGGTTAAGAACCATAGTAACCAGGACGGTTACAAATGATATATCGCCATAATTTGTAATAAATACATTCATCACATCAAACAGATTTTCCTGCCCTAATATTTTTTCAACTGCTTTTAATGTAGATCGGGCAACTATACTTTTTATTATGGCTGAACTCTTTATACCTGTTTCAACTACCTGATAGCTTTCTTCTTCAAAGTCCAGGCTGACTTCACATTTTACTGTATTTTCAAAGGAGGTCAGTGTTATTCCCTCCAGTTTTATTCTTCCTAATTTCTGCTCTATATCAGTATTTATCTGTGCAATGCTGATTATCTTTCTGTCTACTTTGTAATCCTTTAATGTAAGCAGGGCGGTTTCTATATCCCTAGAAATCTGCTTTGGTGATCTATTGCTGCCTGCTAATACGTGTATTTCTGTAAGTTCATCTCCTGATGATACTAATTTACATTTAGTGACACCATCTATTTTACAAATTATTCCTTCAAAATCTGTGTATTCCATTCCCCTTGCTACCCCCATTTACATAAAAATCACATAATATAATTAAATAATATACTATCTCCCATTATATTACAACAACATTCATAATAATCTCTGTTAATATTCTACTTTGATAATCAAAATTCCTTCATAAAACAAAAATTAATTTATTTTATGTAAAAAAACCTGCACAATATGTGCAGGCTAACCATCTATAGAATTTAAAGCAATGGCACATTCGATTCTTTTTTTCTGCATTTCACAGCCTATTGCATATGGAGTATTAAAGTCTTTGTTAAAATTATAATTGTTCGCCTGACATCCGCCGCTGCAGTAAAATCTTGCCCAGCATTCACGGCATTTTGGTTTATTGTATATATGAGCCTTCTTTAACGTAAGTCCAATATCTGTTCTCATTTCATTTTCAAAAATGTTTCCCATTTTAAAATCAAGGTTCCCTACAAACTGGTGGCAGGGATATATATCTCCTGATGGAGTAACAGCTACATACTCGTGTCCTGCTCCGCAGCCTGATATTCTTTTATATACACAGGGGCCTCCGTTTAAATTAATGTTGAAATGATAGAAATTAATCTTGTTACTATTTTTCTTTCTATCTGAAAGGAATTTATATACCTTATCATACTCTCCCATTATTTTTGGAAGATCCTGCTCTCTTATTGAAAGAGGATTTTCATCAGGCAGGACTACCGGTTCAATCGATATTTCCTTAAAGCCTTCTTCTGCCAGGAATTTCAAATCTTCTGAAAAGTCCAGGTTTTCTCTTGTGAAGGTCCCTCTTACATAATAAGCCTTATCCTTGTCCCTCTTTTCAATCATCTTCTTTATCTTGGGCACTATGGCATCAAAGCTTCCTGTTCCATCAGCTCTGACTCTTACCTTATCATTAACTTCTTTTCTTCCATCCAAACTTAAAACTATATTTACCATGTTTTTATTCAGGTAGTCCATAATTTCATCATTTAAAAGAGTACAGTTAGTTGTCATTGTAAACCTGATATTTTTTCCGCTTTTCTCACCGGCGCCTTTGCCATAGTCTACTATCTTTTTTACAGTATCAAATACCATAAGCGGTTCTCCGCCAAACAGGTCAACTTCAATATTCTTTCTTGGTCCTGAATGCTTAATTACAAAGTCTATTGCCCTCTTTCCCACTTCAAAGGACATAAGCTCTCTTTTTCCTCTGTATTCTCCCTCATCTGCAAAACAATATTTACACCTGAGGTTGCAGTCGTGGGCAATGTTCAGGCATAAAGCCTTTATATAATCCTCACCCTTTTCGTAAGCCCCGGCGATATCCTTGTATACATCCTTTGTATATAAAAGTCCTTCTTCTATGAGCTCTTTTATTTCAAGATAGGCTTCCTCTATTTCATTCTGGCTATATTTTCCCTGATAGCTTTTCTTAAGTTCTTCTAATGATTTTAATCCTTCTTCATCTAAAAGATCGTAAACCAGCTCATCTATTTGATGAACAGTACCGGTATTAACATCAATTACAAATTCCTGACCATCTACCAGAAACTTATGAATATCTGACATAATATTCCTCCTAAAATGCACTAAGGTGCAGTATTTCCACGTATATAGAATAGAATAGGCAGGAACTTTTGTCAATTGAAGAAATTTACTAATTGCAAAAATAAAGGCTGCTTTCCAGCAGTCTTTACTCAACAGTTATGGCATCTACAGGGCAGCTTTCTTCTGCCTCCTTGGCCTGAGATAAAATTTCACTTGGTATATCCATATTCCTGCCAACTGCTTTATCGTCATCCTCCATTTCAAAAATGTCCGGGCATACAGTAGGACATAATCCGCAGCCAATACAGGTATCTTTATCAACATATCCTCTCATTTTATCACCTCAAATTTTAGTTTTACCTAATATTTTATAAATAATCAGTTAATTATTGTCAAAATTTATTATTCTTTAGCTGCTGCTTTCTCTATAAGAAGGAAGCTTAGTCCTCCGAATAATGCAAATATTAAAGTGCAGGTTACCATGGAAAAGTAAGGATTATAGCCATTTTTATAGCCCCAGGCAAAAGAGAAGAAATTGCCTATTCCCGTAAATATTGTACCTTCTGTATCAATCATGGGAAGTATGATAAAAAAGAAAGCCGGAAATCCGATAGATACCAGAAGCTTAAGTCCTTTATTCATACGATAATAAAGTACGGTTATAAAATAGCCTATCATAGCAAGCATTGCATAGGCAAAAATATACCACAGGAATCCTTCTGCATACTTAAAAATTCCGTTCACACTTCCCACATATCTTTTGCCATAAAACTGCATATATGCAGGGTCATATTTTATAATTAAAGATGCTATCATCCCATTTATGCTGTCTATTAATGCCATAGCTGCAGAAATCGGGATTATGCTGCACACAAAACTTAAGAACAGCGTCTTCCTTGATAAACCATTTTGAAGAAACATTTTAAATGTTTCCTTAAATGAATTAAGCCCGGCAATAAAGATAAATATCATTGAGGCTGATTCAATTCCTCCAAGCCTTACATCTGCTCCAAAATGAATAAGTGCGCTGTTTTCTATAAAAAATAAAATAAAAAGTATATATATTATTAAGTAATATATTAAAAGCGGTCTCTTAAACTCATGAATCTGATATTTAACTGCTGATTTTAATCTCATATCCCTGCCTCCTATATATTAGTAAGCTTAATAAACAGCTTCTGCAGATCAAGATTTGTAATTTCAAGATTTTCCGGTACAATGCTTTTATCGATTCTGCCCCAGATGTATGCAGTTTTAAGTCCCCCTAAGGAATCACAGCCAATAACATCTCTGCCCTCTATGAAACTGTCCACAGCTGAAGCAGTTCCCGAAACAGTATAGCCTTTTGAAAGAAGTTCTTCACAGGATTCATTTTTTAAAATTTCACCTTTTTTAATAATAACTATATTTTCAATAACATTTGCTGCTTCTTCGATTAAGTGAGTTGAAATTACAATAGTTTTAGGATTTTCAGCATAATTTTCAATAAGAGTTTTATAAAATAAATCCCTGTTGTTTGCATCAAGTCCCAAAACCGGTTCATCAAGAAGGATATATGGGACGTTAACAGATAAGGCAGTTATTATTTTAAATATAGAGCTGTAGCCGGTGGAAAGTTCTTTTACTTTCTTTTTTGTATTTAATTCAAATTTTTCTGCCAGACTATTTGCATATTTAGTGTCAAAATCAGGATAAAACTCCCTGGTCCATTTAAAAATATCGCAAATTTTCATGCTTTCCGGATAGAAATCTTTTTCATTCATTAGGTATATTTTGCCGAGCTGCTTATCATTTTCCCTGACACTTTCTCCATCAACAGTTACCTCTCCGCTGCCTGCAAATATTCTGTCTGTAATAATATTTAAAAGTGTGGATTTTCCTGCACCATTTCTTCCAAGAAGTCCATATATTTTATTTTCCTCAAATTTAAGGCTTACATTTTTAAGCGCACATATATTCCCGAAATTTTTGGTTACATTCTTAACTTCAATATAATTCATTCCACAAGACCCCTTTCTATCATGGAAATAATATCTTTCTCTTTAATTTTTAATCTTTTAGCTTCACCTATAAGCTTTGTTACATAGTTTTCATAAAACTCTTTTTTTCTTTTTTCTGTAAGTATTTTTACCGCACCGGTACACACAAACATTCCAATTCCCCTCTTTTTATATATGATGCCGCCGTCAACAAGTATATTAATGCCCTTTAATGCTGTGGCGGGATTTATTTTGTAGTTCACTGAAATCTCTGTTGTGGAAGGTATCTGACTTTCTTCCGGAAAGGCTCCGGATAAAACTGCATCTTCAATGCCCTCTGCTATCTGTATAAAAATAGGCTTTTTCTCATTAAAACTAATTAACATAGTATCACCTTGCCTTAATTATTTGGTTCGTTAGTTAGTTACTTATATAATTAACTATATGCCTGTAAAATTATTTTGTCAATATAAATTTTGATAAATTTAACATTTTTATATATTAGTGCTATCATAATTTTATAGATTAAATTTACATAATCTTGGGAGGAATAAACTATGAATCAAACAATAGATACAATATTAAAAAGAAGAAGTATCCGAAGCTACCAGCAGAAACAAATATCAGATGAGGAATTGGATTCTGTCCTGCAGGCGGCTTTATATGCTCCAAGTGCCATGAACCAGCAGTCCGGTAAATTTGTTGCTATTCAAAATAAAGATATTATGAAAAAGCTTGCAGATATGGGAAAGAAAGCGACAAATAGTCAGAAAAGCCCTTTTTATGGTGCGCCAACAGTAATTCTGGTATTTGCTAAAAAAGATAACATTGCTCCAACTTGCGACGCCAGCCTGGCTCTTGAAAATATGTTTCTGGCAGCCACGTCTTTAAACCTTGGATCCTGCTGGATACATTGCGTAAATTCTATTTTCAGAACTGATGAGGGTAAAAAGCTGCAGCATGATATGGGAGTAAGTGATGATTATATGATAGTAGGATCCTGCATTTTAGGATATACGGAGGATAAAATTCCTGAGGCACTGCCACGTAAAAAAGATCTTGTTATTAAAATTAAATAGACAAGAAAATGTCTGTGAAAGTTTGTAGATTTCACAGACATTTAATTTAATTCTATTTCTTTAATAACTCTTTAACTTCCTCTTGTTTTTGAAAAAGCAGACATCCACCGGTATGTGCCTCTGATAATATTCCAACATCATTTAACCTTTTAAAGAGAGGAGACTTCAGTGCCTGAAGAAGCGTAACCTGCTTCAAGCTGGTGTCGGAATATGGGGAAAATGGACAGGGTTCAGCACCACCATTCACATTAATGTGAAAGAATCCTCTTCCGGCAGCTAAACAGCCTCCCATATATTTTTCATCCCCAGGAAATGACAAAAATATTATATCTTCAAATTCACTGCGCAGCCTTATCTGATTTTTATCCAAAATATCTCTTTCTTCGTCATTAAGCGCCAAATAACCTGTATCAGCACTTACAGGTACATATTCAATGTAAAAAACTATCCTGCAGCCATTTTCAGAAAGTATATTTACAAAATCTAAGCTGGTAACTAAGTTTATATTTTCTTTCGTAACAGTTATAGATGCACCAAAGAAAATGTCCTTGCTTTTCAGGCCTATCATTGCACCGGTCAGTTTATCATAGGTACCATTTCCCCTTCTCAGGTCTGTTTCAGCCTTATTTCCCTCAATACTTAATACCGGAATCAAGTTTCTGTTTTTCTTAAATGTATTAATATAATCTTCATTAATAAGTGTGCCATTTGTAAAAATAGGGAATATTATTTCTTTAACTTTTGAGGCTTCCTTTATTACATCATATCTTATAAGAGGCTCTCCTCCTGCAAGAAGAATAAATTCAACTCCAATATCTTTTGCCTGATTAAATATATCCCCCCATTCTTCTTCCGACATCTGATTTCCCGGCAGATTTTCTCCGCAGGATTTATTTGCCCGGGCATAGCAGCCTTTGCAGAATAAATTACAGCTGCTTGTAATACTGGCAATTAAAAACGGAGGAATATGGGTATTTTCTTTTTCATATTTAATTCTTGCATTAGCCGCTTTTTTATGGGATAGTAAAAATTTTATTAAAAAAGCTGATTCTGAAGGATTTTTAACTGCTGCCTTAACTGCATTTTTTAACAGGTTATCAATAGAATTATTCATATAATCTAATAAATTAAACATAATTTCTCCTTAATATTTTACTAAATTTCATCAACCATCCTATACCCTACTCCGACTTCTGTAACAATATACTTTGGTTCCGCCGGATTTACTTCAATTTTTCTGCGAATATTTGCCATATTAACTCTTAATGCATTGTCTTCATTAGTATATGGGCCCCATACTTCTTTTGTGATAAAATCAAGAGTCAGTACTTTTCCAATATGCTTAGATAAAAGGCATATAATTTTGTACTCAACCGGAGTCAGGTGTACCTCTTTTTTTTCTACTGTTACAATTCTTTTCACATAATCAATTGTCAGGCCTCCAACACTTATTATTTCCGCTTTAGGCTGGCTTCCATAATCATCCTTTTGCCTGTGCCTTATAGCCGTCCTTATTCTGGCAAGAAGTTCTGATGTTCCAAAAGGCTTAGTTACATAATCATCTGCTCCTAAATCAAGTGCTTCAACCTTTTCTCTCTCATGTCCTCTGGCAGATACTACAATTACAGGAACATCTGACCACTGCCTTATACTTTTCAGCACTTCAATTCCATCAATATCAGGAAGTCCCAAATCAAGGAGTATTAAATCCGGGGATTGGGATGCAGTAATAGAGACCGCCTCCCTGCCCCTTTCAGTTTTTAAGATACTATAGCCGTTTGATGTTAGAATAGCTGATATAAAATTACATATTCCGCTTTCATCTTCAACTATCAAAACCATTCTTTTATCACTATTCATATTTAACTCCTTCCAGCGGCAGTATAAACCTGAAAACCGCCCCGCCTTCTTTTTTATTTTCTGCTTCTATTTTACCATTATGAGCATTAATAATAGACTTGCATATTGAAAGGCCGATACCCATACCCCTGGACGAATCTGAACTTTTACCTTTACTTACTGTAAAGCCTTCAAATATATGCGTAAGATCCTGTTTTTGAATTCCTGCCCCATTATCACTTACTTCAAATACTGCAGTATCATTAACCTTTTTAACATTTAAATCAATGATGGTATTTGGAACCGTATGTTTAACTGCATTCTCTAAAAGATTAATAATAACCTGCTCTATAAGTGTTCCATCCATAGGTACAAGGAGCAGCTCCTCCGGTACTTTTACATTTATTCTGCAGCCTTCAAATCTTGTTCTTATCCTTGATACTGCTTCGGCAACAATTTCCTCTGCAGCTTCCGGTGTTTTAACAACGCTCATTGACCCTTCACTTATCCTGGTTACCGACAAAAGATTTTCCACCATCCTGATAAGCCATTGGGAGTCTTCTTTTATGCCGGCCACAAGTTTATCATGAGTTTCTATGTCCATTCCCTTGTTTTCAATAATTGCTGAACTGGCTCCCAATATTCCTGTAAGTGGCGTTCTTAAATCATGGGAAATTGCACGAAGCAGATTGCTCCTCATTTTTTCCTTTTCTGCTTCTATTAATATTCTCCTTTGCTCATCTGATAAATACTGACGCTCCAGTGCCATGGCAACAAGAGATGCAATCATAGTGGATAAGGATCTGTTATTATGATCAAAAAAATTACCTTCATTGCAGGATATCCCAAGAACACCAAGCACATTTCCCTGTGAAATAATGGGAGTATAAAAACCGCTGGCCTCCATTAATGTATCTGTGCCATTTCCAGCACGTTTCTTATTGACGAATACCCAATGAACTACAGCCTTTTCCTTTTCAGACATCATATATGAAGCATCTTTATCTTCCCTGGATTTTTTTAGTATACCTTCTTTTCCATTGACAGGATCCTCCAAATAAAGAATAGAAGTTCTGTCAAACAGCTTCGTTACATATTCATTGGCAGCTTCGACTATATTATCAAGTCCTCTCGTAACAAGGAGCTTTTTATTTATCTCATAAAGCACTTCTGTTCTTCTTTCTCTTTCTGCTGCTAAGGAAGCCTTTGTTTTTATTCTTATGATAAGTGCACTTGTAGTCAATGCTGCAAACAGCATGATTATAAATGTTATAGGATAATCCGGCTGAAGTGCAGTAAAGGTATAATAAGGTTCTACAAATAAGAAGGTAAATATAAGGACACTTAAAAATGATGCCAAAATACCATATAAATATCCGGATGTTATTCTGGAGATAATTATCACAGATAAAATATACAGCATGATTACATTCTGTTCACCAACTCCGGCCGCCCTGACAGCAAATGAAAATAAAGTTGTTAATATTAACAATGCAAAAGTCTTTGCAAAATCATTATAAGAAAGAAATAAATTTTTACTTAAATTAATCGTATACTTTTTCTTATAGGGCTTTGAATTATCACTGTCAGGTATTATATGTATTTCTATGTTTTTTAAAAGGGATATAAGCCTATCCTCAAAGCTCTTTACGAATAAACTTTTAATGGATCTTTGCCGGCTTTTCCCAATAACGATATTAGTTATCCCGGAATATTTGGTGTATTCAGATACAACAGCAGCTACATCATTGCCTCCTAATATAACAACATTTGCTCCCAGCCTTTCTGCCAGGTCCATATGCGACCTTACGGTTTTAATCTGATCTTCGCTGAATTTCATACATTCCGGTGTCTCCACATATAGTACTGTCCATGGAGCATGAAAAGCTTCTGATGTTCTTGCTGCCCATCTTATGCATTTAGCTGAAGAGGGGGAAGAGCTTATGCATACAAGAAATCTGGTATTAATTGATTTCTCCAGTGTTTTATTTTTCCTCTGATTAAAGCTGCTTATTCTGTCAGTAGCTTTTCTCATGGCAATTTCCCTAAGCAGTCTCAGATTGTTTTTAGAAAAGAAGCTATACTCTAAACCGGTCTCATCCTTCCTTAAGAGCTTTCCCTCTTCAAATCTTTTCATAAGCTCATCCGGTTCTACATCTACAAATTTAACCTTATCCGCATTTTCAAAGATATAATCCGGAATTGTCTCTTTTACTGAGATTTTAGTTATTTCACGAATGATATCATTAAGGCTTTCTATATGCTGTACATCAACTGTTGTATATACATCAATTCCCGCGTTAAGAAGTTCCTCAATATCCTGGTATCTTTTTTTATTTCTGACTCCTTCAGCATTTGAATGATCCAGCTGATCAACTATTATAAGATGGGGCTTTCTTTTAAGAGCACTGTCTAAATCAAATTCTTTAACCCTAATGTTATTGTTTATTAATATTTTCGGCGGTAAAATAGGAAGTCCTCTAAGAAGTTTTAGCGTTTCAGGTCTTGTATGAGGATCGATAAAGCCTATAGTAACATCAATTCCTGATTTAAACTGTTCTCCGGCATCGTCCAGCATGGCATAAGTTTTTCCTGCACCTGCAGCATATCCAAAGAAAATTTTAAGTCTTCCGGCTCTTTTAATATCCGAATTAACATGTTCAAAAAGCTCATTGGAATTATTAATTTTACCGTTTAATTCCTTCAAAATATCACCACCTGATAAATTTTCTATTTAACTGCTTATATTATAATGTTCAATATCATATCTATCCTAAACATATTTTATAACATTGTCAAAGAGTGTTAAATCTTTATTTAATATAAACTATAAAAAATAAACAAAATGTAATTATGTTTCAGCTATAAAATAGTTATGTCTTTATTGTTTTAACTGAAAAACAAATAAAAGTTTATCATACAACTTCTTTTATTATTAATGTATTAAGAATAA
>JAJBWD010000323.1:0-7054 GCA_032907345.1 Bacillota bacterium
ATTATAAATAAAATGAGGTGTAAAAATGAATATTGCAGTAGCGGCAGATGGGAAAAGTCTGGACAGCAAGGTATCTGAAAAATTTGAAGAATGTCTGTACTTACTTATAGTTAACATGGATGATTTAAGTATTACAGCAATAAAAAATAATGAACCGGAAAACTCATCCGGAGAAAATTTAGCAGGTGAAGTATTAAAACATGATTGTGAAGCTTTAATATCAGGTAAAATAAAACAAGAAGCATTTAATATATTGGCAGATGCTTATGTAACCAGATATTCAGGTGCTGACAATTCAGTCCAAAATGCTTTGGAAATGATGGGTAAAAACAAATTGGAAATTGTAAAAAATTATGATGGAACAAATTCCTGTGGAGGACATCATCACTAAAAATAAAATATTATTTAGAGAATTTTACTTGGGACAATTTAATTTGTCCCTTTTCTTTTGTTTTAACCCTGTTATTCAGGTAGTTTACATTATAGGTTCCTTATAACCGAAAGATATAATTTCAGGATAAAAAAATACCCGGAAATATATGAATACATTCCCGGTTAATCTTTTAAAAAATTAATTATTCATTGTGACATCCGTGTTCATGCTCATGGCAGGAGTCACCGGAATCCATAAGAGAGCCTTCAAGCCATTTAAGAGCTGCAGCTTTTACATCTCCTGAACAGCCGCGAAGTACTTCTATTCCAGAATTGTTAAGTACTCTTACTGCACCTTCACCCATATTGCCTGCAAGCATAACTTTGACATCCATATCAGAAAGAATTGAAGCAATATTTGATTTACAGCCGCAGCCTGATGGTGATGGGACAGTTTCAGAAGCTGTTATTTCTTTAGATTTGGTATCAACTGTAAAAACAGTGAAATATTCACAATGACCAAAATGATCATCAATTTGATTCCCGCGGGATGGTAATGCAATTTTCATATAGGAATACCTTCTTTCTAAAATTATTTAATAGAGCTGCATTTAGTTTATAAATTATTGGCATATGCCCTTTATATATTATAATAAACTTTTACAGGACATATGTCAATACTAAACTGCCAGGGAGGTTAAATTATGCATGAATTAAAAGTAAAAATAGTAATAATAATATAACTGCATAAAACATGTTAGATTTATTGGCTGGGAATCTATTTCAAATAGTTCTTATTACGCTATATGATAATGTTTACATTTTTTATTGACATAAAATACGAAATAATTTATAATCAAGTAAATTATGTTTAGTTAGTTTTAATTAGGTTTAATTAATTTTAATATGATTAAATAAAATTCAATAAGGAGTGAAAACATGAAAAAAAGAAATCTTATTTTGGCATTATCAATGGTTTTAACCCTGGCCCTTACAGGATGTGGTAAAACTACCGCAGCCTCCGGAAATGAATCTAAAAAAAATACAGCAGATCTTAAAGGCAAAACGCTGCATATCTATTGCGGTGCAGGTATGGCAAATCCCTTCAAGGAAATTGCAGATACCTTTAAAGCTAAAACAGGATGTGAAATGAATGTGACCTATGGAAATGCAGGGCAGATTCAGTCTCAGATAAACACAGCCAAAGAAGGAGACATATTTATTGCAGGTTCTGCAGATGAAATTCAGCCTGTGAGCGCATACGTTTCTAAAAGTAAGAAACTGGTAAAACACATACCTGTACTGGCAGTCGCCAGCGGCAATCCTAAATCAATCAAAGGATTATCCGATCTTACCAAAGATGGAGTTTCTCTCATTATTGGCGATACGGAAGCTACTCCTATAGGTAAAATAGCCAAAAAGGCTTTATCTGATCTGAAAATATTCAATAAAGTAAAAATTGCAGCAACAACAACCACTGCACCACAGATGACAACAGCTATTGCAGCTGGACAAGCAGATGCATCAATAGTATGGAAAGAAAACTGCAATGCTAAAGGGGTTGAGGTGGTAAATACAACTGATCTTGATAAATATGTTAAAACTGTTCCCGCAGCGGCTTTGAAATGCACATCGGACCAGGCAGTTGTTGACGCATTTATGTCATATTTAGACACAGATGCAGCAAAGCAAATTTGGACAAAATATGGCTATGTGAATGTTAACTAAATGAAAGAGAAAGTTGAAAAGGCAGCGAAATTCGATGCCTTTACTTTAATATCTATAACCATAGCACTGTTTGTTATGCTTTTTATAGGATGTGTTGTATGTGCAATAATTATAGGGGGTATACCGAATTTTACCATGGCCTTCCAATCAGAAGAGGTAAGGTTTGCAGTTAAATTGAGTTCTGTGACGGCAACAGCTTCCACAGTCATATGTATGCTGCTTGCCATTCCTACAAGCTATGCATTAACCAGAACAAATATGCCCTTTAAAAGATTAGCAGGAGTGATGCTCGAATTGACTCTTTCAATGCCTTATTTACTGCTGGGATTCAGCCTTCTGATTATATTTTCCGCTGATTTCGGGAAAATACTAAAGCAAATGGGTATAAGGGTAGTATTCAGTCAGCTGGGCATAATTATGGCACAGCTGACAGTAAACCTGCCATTCTGCATCCGGATGGTGCGTACTGCTTTTTCAGATGTAGAAGAACGGCTGGAATATATAGCCCAATTGTTGGGTGCATCAAAATTCCGGGCATTTATTACAATAACACTGCCCCTATGCAAAAGTGCACTGGTGAGTACTTTTATCCTGACCTGGTCAAGGGCTTTGGGCGAATTTGGTGCAACACTTATGCTTGTAGGAATAACCCGGATGAAAACAGAAACACTGCCAGGCTGTATATATCTAAACATATCCACCGGAAACAACAGCATGGCCATGGCTACAGCAATGATAATTCTATTAATTTCCGGAGTTGCTCTTATAATATCCAATTTGCTCAGCGGAAATAAAAACCAGGGCAGGATAGGGGGATCATAATGGGAAATCCTATGCTGAAAATTCAAGATTATTCTGTACGAAGAGGAGATTTTTTATTAGAAAATATCAATCTTAACGTTTATGAAAAAGAGATATTTGCTATATTAGGTAAAAGCGGAGCCGGAAAAACTGTTCTGCTGGAATCAATTGCAGGTATTTATCCACCCACAGAAGGTTCAATTCTGCTGCATGGCCGGAATGTCAGAAGTATACCTTTTCAAAAGCGGAATATAGGTTTTGTATATCAGGACTATGGACTATTTCCCCATTTATCAGTAAGAGATAATATTGCATATGGATTAAAAATGAGAGGGTATTCCAGGGAAAAAATAGAAGAAAAAACGGAATTTATGATGGAGTTATTTTCTATAAGTCATATATCTGCACAGTTTCCTAAAAACATCAGCGGAGGTGAATGTCAAAGAACAGCAATAGCCAGAGCTCTGATTCTGGAACCGGAACTGCTTCTGCTGGATGAACCATTTGCTGCAATTGACAGTTCTACTAAGAAAAAAATGTACAGCGATTTAATGAAAATACATGAGAAATTTTCCTGCACAATAGTAATTGTGACCCACGATTTTTGTGAAGCCCAGCTTTTAGCAGACAGGATAGGAATTATCCTTCAGGGCAGTCTTAAAGCCGTGGCTGACAGTAAAAATTTGATGGATAAACATTATTGCGAAGAAGTGGATATTTTTCTGGGGAGGAAATAAAATTGACGAAGGATAATTTATATGAAACATTGAAAACTGAGTTCCTTAAGATATTAGCGGATGAGAATCTGCTTACAGAGAAAATAGAAATCATTTCAAAGGCACTGACGCCTGAAGAAGCTATTGGAATTACAAAAAGAAAGGATTTCCCAATTATAACAGGCAAAGAAATTATGATTCAGGCTGAATACAGGGGCGCAAAAGGTCAGGCATTCACAGATTCACCTGCTGTGTTTAAGGGAACTTTAGCGGAAATATGCAATATGGATATGGAAAAGGATCCACAGGCGGCAGGACTTTTTATAGCATCGCTGAATGCTGTGATGAAATACCTGGGAAAGGCTGAATGTACAGTACATTGTAAGTCAGAAGGCCCTGAAAAATGTGCAAAGGATGTTCTGGCATTTCTGAAAGATAAATATGAAAATCCTAAAATAGCACTTGTAGGTTACCAGCCCTCTATGCTTGAGAACCTGTCAAAAGAATTTAACCTGCGAGTGCTGGATCTTAACCCGTCCAATATTGGAACAATACGTTATGGAGTTAAGGTGGAAGATGGTATATCAGCATATGAAGAAGTGGTAAAGGATTGGGCTGACCTGGTGCTATGTACCGGAAGTACAATATGTAACGGAACTATTGTTAATTTTATGGGACTTAGTAAGCCTGTACTTTTCTTTGGTACTACACTTTCCGGTGCAGCGCCTATACTGGGACTTAATCGGCTTTGCTTTGCAGACTGTTATAATTAGTTATCTAATGGTTGGAAACTAAAATATTACAGAAAGAATAAGGGATCTGTTTCTTTGATATGAAATGGATCCCTTTTCATTATTGGCATTTGACTAGAAAAATGAAAATAAAAATTTATAGCAAAAAACCTCTGTATATTCATTTTAAATGTGTTAATTGTAATAGTATAATAGATATTAAAGACTGCAAAATTAATTTAAAATTTATTAATATAGTTAATTATTAGATATTTAAGATGTAAATATTATTTTTGCAGGACTATGCAGTAAATGCAGGGAGGATAAAGATGTCAAGACCAATTAAATATAGAAGAGTAGAAAATTTACCGGAATATACATACTTTGTACCGGCAGGCAGAAGAAAATGTGAAATAGAGGATATACTATTAAAGGTTGAAGAGCTTGAAGCTATGAGACTAAAGGATATTGAAGAATTAAATCAGGAAGAATGTGCTGAAAAAATGCATGTGTCAAGACAAACCTTTCAAAACATAATAGATAGTGCAAGAAAAAAAATTGTTACTGCTATTTTAGAAGGAAAAGCAATAAATATAAGTGGTGGAAACTATACAAGAAATGTCTGTCAATTTAGATGTATAGCCTGCGGCAATATATATGAAATAAAATATGAAGAGGACAGAAACATTTGCCCAGTATGTGGGTCAAGTAATGTAATGTGCAGTAAAAGAAGTAACTTTTGTCATAAAATTTGCAATAAAAATAATGAATACGATAAATAATTTATCAAATTAAGAATAAACATTGACAATTTTTTTAATATAACCTATATTACACATGAATGTATTTTAGGTTTTATGAAAGGAGAAAGCGAATTTAATTTCGTAAGTTATATATGAGAAAGCAGCATAAATTTTCAAGAACTGAGCTTTTAATAGGGAGCGAAGGCCTTGAAAAATTAGATAAAAGCAAAGTAGTTGTTTTTGGCATAGGTGGAGTTGGAAGTTATACAGCAGAAGCTCTTGCTAGAGGCGGAATTGGGAATTTAATTCTGGTAGATGATGATAATGTCTGCCTTACTAATTTAAACAGGCAGATTATTGCACTATACAGCACAATCTCTAAACCTAAGGTTGAGGTAATGAGAGACAGGATACTGGATATAAATAAAGGATGTAATGTTAAAATACATAAAACATTTGTAACTGAAGAAAACATTAAGGATATTATAGATGAAGATACTGATTATGTAGTAGATGCCATAGATACAGTAACATCTAAAATAGCTCTTGTTTTGTGGTGCCAGCAGCACAACATAAAAATTATAAGCTGTATGGGAACCGGAAATAAATTTGACCCCACAAAGTTTAGAATAGCTGATATCTATAAAACAAAAATATGCCCTTTGGCAAAGGTAATGAGATATGAGCTTAAAAGAAGGGAAGTTAAATCTCTAAAGGTTTTATATTCTGAAGAGCTGCCTGTAAAGCCAAGAACAGAAGACGTTGTAACCTGCAAGGAAGGGTGCGTATGCAGCGGCAGCGGCGGATCAAAAAAATGCATAATGAAAAGGCAGATCCCGGGAAGTATTTCCTTTGTGCCTCCTGTAGCAGGGATGATTATAGGCGGAGAAGTAATAAAGGATCTTCTGGGAATGAATGACAAGTAAAATTTATGATTGAATTAAGGAACTGTGTTTTTATTAATACAGTTTTTTTATTAAAAACTATTGACAGTTAATTTAATGCATAGTATTATTATATGAAAACAAGGAAATAAAATCTTATCAAGAGAGGCGGAGGGACTGGCCCCATGAAACCCGGCAACCAATATGTTTCATATGCATATATGGTGCTAAATCCAGCAGCAAAGGCTGAAAGATAAGGGAAACGATAGTTTAACCTCTTTCAGTAAAGAGGTTTTTTATTTAAGAAAATTACAAATAGTACTTAACTTATTTAATATTAAAATTTGTAATTTTCTCACTTACCTTATCAATAATTTAATAACAAACTCTTATCAAGAGAGGTAGAGGGACTGGCCCGATGATACCTCGGCAACCTTCAGGCTCATTTGCCTGAAAGGTGCCAATTCCTGCTTCAGGGAAACCTGAAGAAAGATGAGGGGATACGCTATACTGAATTGTAAATAGCTCTCTTTCATCAAATAATTTTTAGAAAGGGGGCTTTTTTATTACCTGAAAGTAAATGAGAAAATTGCATAATTCTAAAATTTAAATTTTCAGCTTAAAAAAACGTTGATAATCCGTTATTTTTAGGCTGAAAACCAAGATAAACTGTAATTATGCAATTTCCTTAAATAATAAATTCAGAAATATATAAAGAAAATTATTGAAGGAGATATTAAAAATGAGCGAAAGAAAATTATCATTTGAAACATTACAGGTACATGCAGGACAGGAAGTAGATGAAGTAACAGGAGCAAGAGCAGTTCCGATATATCAGACTACAAGTTATGTATTTAAAAATGCAGACCACGCTGCAAACTTATTTCAGCTGAAAGAACCGGGAAATGTTTATTCAAGAATAATGAACCCAACTACTGATGTATTTGAAAAAAGAGTGGCAGAGCTGGAAGGCGGAGTTGCATCCTTAGCTACATCATCAGGCTTAGCAGCAATATTATATTCAATTTTAAATGTAGCAAGTAGCGGAGATGAAATAGTAGCAGCCAGCACTTTATATG
>JAJBWD010000324.1:0-38494 GCA_032907345.1 Bacillota bacterium
GCTTATATACTCATCAGATTTTTCATTTTATTCACCTTAACTTTCAGAACCTCTTTCTTTATCTTATGTCTTTATTATAGCATACCTTGTGAAGTTTGTCAAGGGGTTTTTTTATTTTTTTTCGAGATTCTTTTAACTTTCTCTCATGGAGTGCGCGCCCTCGTAAGTACCTCAGCTCTCTCTCCCCTTGACAATTATAAGTATAGCAGAATTTATTTGAAAAATCAAGTCGGAATATTGCACAAAAAATGAGTTGGTTTTTTGTGCAATTTGCCGGCCGCCCGGGCCAAGTGCCCATAATTCGACACTCATCAGCATTTCTTTTATTCCATGGGATAGAATAAAAGTTAATGTCCCATCTGATTAAGTGCCCAATTATGGGCGCTTAGCCTATTAATTTTAATGGTTAAAACGGATGTAATGCTTCACCCAATTTTCTCCAAAGTAGTTTTTAAATTCTTCAACGTACTTAGGATAGTGCTCTAAGCAAGACAGCTTCATGATGAAATCCCAATCCATTACGCACCACCAAATACAAGCATCTTTGTTATCTTCAGTGCGTTCACCACGAGAAAACCGCAGAGTATCAAGAATTAAATCCATTGTTTCTTGTTTAAGGTCAAGAGCCATCACATCGGCAAGAGATACGAATTGACTCTTAAAAATAGGAGTAATCTTAAAATCAGTAACCTTTGTTCCACTAATTTTTTCTTCAAATTTCATTTTTTTCTCCTTTTTTAGTACGTATCAAGTCCCATCATTTCAGCTTCTTCTTCAGACACCTGTCCAAGACAACGGCATTTTTCATTTGGGAAAAGTTCTCTTACGTAAGCCTTGTGTGCGATTGCGTCTGCATCTTTAAGTTCTGTAAAAAATTCTTCACCGCAAAGGTCGCTGTTTTCATCTTCGATAGTCCACCAATAAGTTGTCCACATAATTTGTATTTCCTTTCTGTTTGTGGTTACATTATAACACAATGTATTTGTTTTGTCAAGGGGTTTTTCAAAAAATATTGCAATTCTTTTTTGAAATTATCGTAGGCGCCTTTATATCCTCGTTTTGAAATTCTTCACAGAAATTTCGGTCTCCCCCTTGACACTTCTTATTCTACCATAGACCGTAGAAAATGTCAATAACTTTTTTAAAAAATTTTTTGTTAGTTTTTTAACAAACAGCTCGGGGCAAAAAAGAACTCACAAAGGAGTTCTTTTAAAATATTCATTAAGCATTTCTAAAAATTTATCTTCTTCCCAATAAAAAGGGTCTCCGTATTGGCAAAAGAAATTATACATTAACTGACCAAAACGCCAATCGGGAACCTCTTCTTTCCAAATAGTGCCAATTTCCTCTAAAAAAGGAGTAATTCTATTAATATCTCTCATTTTATAAAAACCTCTCTTTTTAAAATTTTTGCGGCCCGGGCCAAAATGGGGGTATCCCCCATTACAACACATTATCTTTATAGTGAAGTTTAATTACTTCAAAAATGTCAGCAATAGAGTATTTGTATTCTTCAAAAGCACAATACTCAATGGTATCTGTGGTTGCTTGAAGTTCTTTGAAAGCATTTTCGACTTTGGATAAAGCATCGAAAATTTTTGCTTTCTTCCTCAGATTAAGGATTAATTCGATTGTTGCTTTAGCTCCAATCAGTTCGTCATCAGACCAATCATAGAAACCGTCAAAATCAACATTAGTTATCATAGTGTTTACTCCCTTCTTTTGATGATTTAATTATAGCAGAGATTGAAGAAAAAGTCAATTACTTTCTTCAATAATTTCTGAAATAATTCTATACTGCAAAGCAACTTTTTCATTGAAGTGCCATTCAACAGAATTAGCAGTTTTTTCTTCAAGAATTTCTTTTGTTAAAGCGCAGTTAGAAGAAATGTACTTAAAAGTCTGATTTGTTTCTTTAATCATTCTTTTAAGATATTTTTCCATTTTACTAATGGTAAGGATACAATCATTGGGGCAAATCAAAACCACTTTGTGAATCATAAAATCAACAGAGGGTTTTGCGAAACGTCTATTTCCTGCTAAGAAAATGTCAACAGCAGCTGAAGCACAGAGTCCGCAGTTAATCGTGGTAAAGATACCACCAAACTCATCAATAGCCTTAATCATTTTCTTTGCACAAGAGTTAATTCCACCATAGCAATCAATGAACAGAATCAACTCACTTGCATTTTCATGTTCGGAAATCCAATCAAGAAATTCCTCGGCAGTATCATCATCAATTTCGTGGTACAGAGTAGCGCACGTTCCTTTTACTTCAAGCATTTTTCTTACCTCTCTTTCTGAATACAGTATAGCACAGATAAGAATAAAAGTCAACTATTTTTTAAAAGTTATTTTTTTAACAAGCCGCCCGGGCCGAGCCCCAAGGGGGGACAAAGCCCCCCAAGGGGTTAGGGATTAGGCAAGGCTGAAGTACGCCTTACGCTTAATCTCCTCTCTGACGAGGATACCATCAGCCACAAGCTGACGGACGAGAGCCGAAACTCTCTGATTGGACAGACCGCCAATCTCAGGAACGGACTTGATGATGTCCGTGATGGTGTACTTACCATCCCCAAGACCGTTGACGATGGCTTCCTTGAAGCCAACGTTCTCTTTCTGAGTTGCGGTAGGCTTCCTTTCCGCAGAACTCTTCTTTGCGAGCTGAGCCTTGAGAGCCTCAAGCTTTTCTTTAATGGCTTCATCAGAAACGGAAGCGATAGCAGTGTCAAGAGCGATAGCGTAGGTAATCTTGTTGGTCATAATTTGCACCTCTTTCTTTTTAGTAGTGTTTGCTTTGTTCTTACATTAGTTATTATAGCAGATATTCAGTTGTTTGTCAAGAGGTTTTTTCAAGATTTTTATTTGTTGGAGGGGTGGAAGCTGTCACTTACCATGGATGGACATTCTCACCCTTGAGGACTTCATCTCTGTCATCCTCTTGACAATTATTATTCTATCACAGACCCCCCAAAAAGTCAATACTTTTTTTGAAAAAATCTTTGTTAAGTTTTTAACGGGCGCCCGGGCAAACCCCGCATTAACTGCGGGGAGCTGAAAGCACAATCTTGTATTTTACATTATTGAAATTAAAAATCAATTCTCTTTCGATGTTAGTTACTTCAATGTTGGTACAATCAACATTTTCAAGGGAAGCCCGCAAATTCTCAATCAGAAATCTTTTGTCAGGATTTTCTTTCTTAGGTCTTTTGGAAACATCGAATTTAAAAACTGTTCTTTTACGGTCAGCTTTTCTTGCTTCTTTAGCCGCCTTAACTTGTTCAGAAGTCAAATCAGAATTAATTTCCGCAGAAGTTGTCATTTTATCAATTTTTTCATCTTCTTTCATTAAATCAATGGCTTCTTCACGACTCAAATGTAAAATGTTCATGTGTCTTTGAATAGTGTTTTCATCGTAAATCATAGGCATTTACCCCTTTCTTATTTTCTACTTCTATTATAACATACCTTTTAGAAAAGTCAAGTAAAATTTTTCGCCCCGGGCGACCGACCCTTAGAAGGCTCTAAGGGTCGCAAGAATATTTTCGACTCCAAACGAATTTTTTCCCCATTCAAGTCTGTTATTCAGTTCATCATCGAAAAGGAAACCATTTTTATCATTTACTACAGTGCTTTTTGGCGTTCCGTAGGAAACAATGTGAATTTCGTCCCAAAATACCGAAGGAAGATGCTTTTTCAGCCAATTCAGCTTACTTTCAGTAACAGCTTTATTGTATTCTTCTGTTCCACTTTTGGAAAGCCAAGAAACGATTCCAAAAGTAAAACCATTTTTCTGCATTTTGTGAATCTGTCGAGCAAATGCACTAAAGTTAATCAGCGGTTCAGCTTCGTCATAAGGACGAGTATTGTTATTAATCAAATCATCAAGCCAATTCTTTACGCCGTAGAGATTAGCGATTGTTCCGTCCATGTCAAAATAGATAGTCATTTTTTTCTTCTCCTTTCTCTTTCTATAGTAATTATAGCAGATAAGAATTGACTTGTCAACTATTATTTTTTATTTTTTATATAATAATTATAATAAAAATTTTTTAAAAAATCAATAACGAGTGCATGCGGGCGCCCGGGCAAAAAAATAAAGGGGAATCATTGCTTGAATGATTCCCCTACGCTATTTTCCGCAGTTCTCTCTTAAGAGCCTTGCGGTCATAGTCCTTTTTGCTCTTATGAGTACGAGTTCCTGTATTGAATAAAACAAGGACTCTCTGTTTCTTTGCGGATTCTTTTTTTTCCTTTTTGCTTCTTTTGTCTACCATTTTAGTCATTTCTTTTTTCCTCTCTTTCTAAAGAAAGTATAGCACATTTTTTGACAGTTGTCAAGCACTTTTTTTTCGCCCGGGCGGAAGGACTCCCTACTTTTCCTAAGCCTTACGCAATGGCTAAGCAAAACGCAAAACCTGTACTTTTTTGGAAGTCCCCCTGTGCTATATTATTTATGATTTTTTAAAGCTTTGACTTTAACAATTTCGTCATCATAAATTTTATGAGTATGATTATCAAAGAATGTAATTTTTACGTTCTCACCCTCATAGAGTTCGTCTGATTCATATTCCCATATATGACCACGAGAATCTTCAATGAGCCAACTACCATTATCAGCTTTCTCTACAACACCAATCATATCGTAGGTTGATTCGAGGTATCCACCCAAACCCATTATCATAAGAGAAGCAACGATAATCAGAATAGCGGTGATAGTATCTTTAAAAATCTTTCTCATTTGTTTTTCCCCTTTTCTTTATTTGATATATTGATTATAGCATATTTTTTAAGGCTTGTCAACCTTTATTTTCAAGGTTGACAAGACTTTTTTCGTTGCAGAATGTAGCCTTCTGGAACTTAATCTGATATGCGATTCTATCAACTTCGATATCACCTGCTTCGGTGAAGGGAATGTTATCCTTTTCCCAAATCTGACCGAAGTATTCGGTAACTATCTTTTCAAAGATTTCACCATTGTTATATTTACTTTCAGCGACCTGCTCATTGAAAAACTTTTCAGAGCAAAGCAGAGTTGCGGACGGCATAAGAGCCAGCTTCTGATTTGCAGTTGGGCAGAAGCGAAGTGCATATCCTGCGCCACGGCTTGCCTTGTCAAGCTTGCAGACGATGGGCATCACATGGCTGTCAGTAATTGCCATATAGACATTATGCTTGTAGGTGAATCCCCAAATATACTGATGGGTGTATGCAAGTGCGTTATAGCGGTCAATCAGATTTGCGAACAGTGCGATGTTGGTCATGGTGTGTACCTCTCTTTCTTTATCTGAGTACAGTATAGCACACCGGCAGAGAGTTGTCAAGCACTTTTTGAAAGTTATTTTTTTAACAATCTTGTTAAATTTTTAACAGGTGTTTGTCGATGAAAAGCGTTTTTTTGGGAAAACACGCTTTAGCGCTTTAGCATGGCAAAGTGCTAAAATTTTTTCGCTTTAGCGTGCTAAAGCAAAAAACCGGCCGCGTGGGGCGTGCGCGGCCGGCCAAAAAAGACAAAAAAAATGGGGAGGTTGACTACTCCCCTTGGGTAATTCTTGCCACGCCTAGAGTCGCGAGTTCCACTCCCAAGTAGCGACGTTTGGTTCACATTTGTATTCCGCACAACGTGGCGACCGTGCGGTCGGTGTCTTTGTCGGCTTGGTCTTACTGACTCTCGTGGGTCGCACCGCTTTCGGCTTTGCCTCGCCTCACCTTGTATTTGTATTATAGCAGATCCTGTCGGATTTGTCAAGACTTTTTTGAATTATTCTTCAAAAAAATCTTCTCCGAAGAATTCCACGAGTTCGAAGAACTCTTCAACGGATTCGCAGTCAAAAGGCTGTCCGTTGATTTCTGCAACATACTCATCCTCAGCGATGAAAAAAATTGCATTGGGGGTAGAAGCCAGAACCTGGTAAGTTGCTTCGATGAACTGTCTGTGAGTCATGATGTATACCTCTCTTCCTTCTCTTGATGGTTCAAGTATACCACAGCGTCCGGATTCTGTCAACAAAAATTTTGCACAAATTTCGGGATCCAGGTTTGTGCAGTTTTTTCGCAAAAAATGCTTGACAAAAATGCTGCCGTGTGGTATAATGGAAGTTCGGGCCAGTCGCGCGCGAGCGGCCCGCCAAATAAAAAAGCTTGGGATTACTCCCAAGCCATCGGGTCCAGTGCCATAGTCCACTTAAAAAGCAGTTCCACAGCCTTGTCGGTAACCCACTTATCGCAAGCCTTTGCGAAGCGAATGGTGAACTCATGCTCAAAACCCCACTTGCGGATAACCTCGGTCAGCATCTCATCTCTCGTCATTTTTTAGTACCTCTCTTTCTCTCTCTTTCTGACTATAGTATAGCACGGGTCAGACTATTTGTCAATACTTTTTTGAAAATTTTTTTTAGGCTACGCGCTCGGCGAACCAAGCGCGCATCCTCTTCGATTCATTCAAGAAAGCAATCTTGATGTTTCCGCCGTTGGACTGGCTCTCTCTCGAAAGGTATCCAAAAGCGTGAACGAAGTCCGCAAACTCTTCAATGTTCATGAAGTAGGTGTCAAGCTCATGGGTGACAAAAGCGATGGTATCGGAATGGGTATTTTCCTTATAGGTTTCCCAAATCTCTTCAAAGCTGTTGCATCCGATGCAGTAGTTTCCGCTCATGAGACTTGCCTTAGGAGACTTAACAGAAATCTTCATTCCAAGGGTTTCGATGTCACTTCCGACATTGTAAGGAACATTGTCATGACGGTCTCTCTTAATGCCAAAGTACTGGCAAAGTGCCCATTCCTTATTAATGCCCTTGTTGGTAGTAGCGTTGATGGCGTAGGTGCTGATGTTGATTTTCTTCATTTTAGTATTCCTCTCTTTCCTCATCTCTTGGCTTAATTATAGCACCTAATGCCCGGGAAGTCAATCATTTTCATGAAATTCACACTTGAAATTTTGCACAACATTTTGCTCGAAAAATTGTTGAAATTGCCTATTGACAAAAAACACCGGCCAGTGGCGCACGCCAGCGGCCGGCCCGCAATAAAAAAGAGAGCTTAGCTCTCTTCCCACTCTTCTGCAGTGATACCAACTGCTTCTAACAGCTCTGAAAAATCAACACCGTATGCCACCATCATCTCAAGTTCGTAAGTCATTTTTTTTCTCCTCTCTTTTGATGGTTTAAGTATACCACATTCCGGGGTTTTTGTCAATACTTTTAATAAAAAAATCTTAGAGATTCCGAAGAATCTCTACGATGTTGTGAACGTCATAGGCGATGCCGTTCCAGTTGTTGCGATTGTGTTCCTCATCATCAAAGAGGATTCCGTTTCCAAGGGTTTCCTTGGGAGTGCCATACTTCACGATGATGATGTTATCCCAATGAACAGAGGGAAGATGCTTTGCGAGCCAAGCCTTTTTTACTGCGGTAACTTCTGCGTTGTACTTATCGCTTCCATTCTTGGAAAGCCAGCTGATAACATTGATTTCGTGTCCATTTCTCTGAAGTCTGTTAAGGACTCTTGCCAGTGCGGAAAGCCGAACAAGCGGTTTTGCTTCTGCGTAAGGTCTCGCATTTTCATTGATGAGGTCATCAAGCCAGTTTTCTACTCCATAGAGGTCGGCAATCGTTCCGTCAAGGTCGAAGTTGATGTTGATTCTCTTCATTGTGTTTACCTCTCTTTCTCTCTCTCTTCACTTATACTATAACAGATACTGGCTTATTTGTCAAGTGTTTTAAGCAACTTTTTTTTCTAACCATTGGATCATTTCTTTTGTTGTTTTCTTAAATCTTACATTAATACTTTTTTTATTGCTCTGTAAATGCTGTTTTGGTCTGAGTGCTACATGTAAAAATCCGCCGAATTCTTTTTTATCCATGATGTACTCTGTAACAATCTGAGTTTTTTCGTTAAATTCAACCCACATCCAATGCTTTCCTTTTGGAGCGTGTTTAAAATAGAAACTAATTTGCTGAGCTACTGAAAAATCTTTTTCTCCAATGTCGCGTCCTAAACCCGCTTCAGAACTTTTTACTTCAATTTTCTCTTCTGGAATGTCAAAACCTTTCATGCCAGAGGTGTTAGGATTTTCAGAATAATTATAACCTCTGTGATACTTTACAATACTTTCAAGTAAATTTCCATGATTACAGCATCCTTTTGCTCCAGGAATGTAGTAAGGAACACGTGCCTTTCCGCTTAACTCATAAATCATCTCATTCTTATAAACGTTCTTAATCATTTTTCTTTCCTCTCTTTCTTGTTTGTATCTTTATTATAGCAGATACGTCCCGATTTGTCAATACCTTTTTTTATTTTTTGCAAGGCCCGTTCCCTTGCCCGTATTCTACGGCTTGGAGGGCTCTTCGTAGGTGCCGCCCCCTTACATTGTCTATTATAAGCGATAGACCGGAAAATTGCAATAGTCAAAATGCACAAATTTTGGGAAATAACTTTGTGCAACTTTTTTGCACAAAATGCTTGACAAAAATGCTGGGATCTGGTATAATGGAAAATTCCGGCGCGAGGACCGTGCGCCGGCGGCCGCAATAAAAAAGAGCCTTTTGGCTCTTAGGTGGGGATGAAGCGGATAATTCTACCATGCTGACGAACTTCATTGCGCTTCTCATGAGCGCTAAGACCATGAAACCATACCTCGTACCCATCTTCGAAAATGTACCAACCTTGAGTTTTGCTTCTTGCCATTTTTTTTATCCTCTCTTTCTTTCTTTCTGTATTTAGTATAGCAGATGTTTTTTAATTTGTCAAACCTTTTCTTTAATTTCCTTTGCTAACTTTGCTAAAATTTCAACTTTGTTTGAGGGAATCCAATAGTATTTACTTTCGATTCCATTGTTTTCAACTCTTGTCTTTCTCCATCCAAGAAAGCAATTCCACCAAAAATTTTTTCCCTCACAGAAAGCATCAATGATATTTTTTTCTACTCTATCAGTGGTAATAATGTAGGTATAACCAAATCTTTCTTTTGCGTTAATCATTTTTTTTCCTCTCTTTCTTTCCTCTCTTGATGGTTTAAGTATACCACAGACCGGGCAAAATGTCAATACTTTTTTTTTAAAAAAAAATAAAGGTTTTCGATTATCCGAAAACCTTACTTCAATTTTCATGCTCTAACTTCCTCAAGCTTAGTTGCATGCGGAAACTCAGTGTACTTTACCTTGTAGTTTCCATTAAACTTATCTTTCAATGCTCTTGCTTCGGCAAGCGTGTTGACCACTACCTTAGTCTTGTTGTCCTTAGCTGTCCACTCGTACTGTACTCTTGTCATCATTATTACCTCTCTTTCTTTTTTGTAATTTTATTATAACAAATATTTTTTAAATTGTCAATAGTTTTTTTTATTTTATTCTGCGAGTTCCTTCTTAATAGCAAGTTCTTCATTGAACAGTTTGTTATCAAGCTCGTAATCACTGTTGTTCCATCTGTCCTTCATTGCCAGAAAGAACCTTCTGCTCTCGATGGCTTCAAGTCTTGCCTTCAACTCTTCTCTTCTCTTCATCTTCTTGTCCTCTCTTTCTCTCTCTTTCTACCTGTAGTATACTCGCTTTTCGGGATTTTGTCAAGCTGTCAAATTGTACAAACTTGCGCTCTCCGGTTTGTGCATAGTGCCTATTACGCGAAATACGCGTGGCCACACCCGTCGGCCGCGCGGCAAATGGTCAAGGGATTAGCAGTAAGCTAATCCCATAGTGCGCCAGTTTAACACGCTAATCTGATTGCAAGCTCTACCGACTTCCATTGCTTCTCTCTTGGTGGCTACTCTGTGACTTTTGTCTACGTAGTACACGCCATTGCTGTACCACAGCCCGCAATCGCCATTATAACTTTCTATAGCCTTCATAGCTTCATCTGCGCTCTTGGTTTCTACGCCTTCAGTGGCTACTTGCCAACCACTCTTATAGCTGATGCTTGCGAACTTCTTCAGTGTAAGTCCATCATTGTTCTTCAGTGCTTTGATTGCCTCTACTGTGATGCGTGCCATTGTGTTGCCTCTCTTTCTCTGTGTGTCTCTCTTCCTTACACTCTTAGTATAGCACATTGTCCGGTGCTTGTCAACACCTTTTTATCCTGCGTACCACACAACACAAGGAATGTCATCAGTAATGTCTTCAGTACCATTATCACAAAAGATACAAGAACAATTGTCGCCAATCATCCAATCTTCAGGTTCATTAAGCTCCCACACATGACCACGAGTATCTTCAATTGCCCAAGTGTCAGATTCGTTGTTAACTTCTACAACCTGAGCAGACACAGGATAAAAGCCAAGGTTTGCAGTGGGGTTAGCTCCAAAAGCAGTAGCGATAGTGATAAGCGTTGCAACAGTGAATCCGTACATTGTATTTACCTCTCTTTCTTTGATGGTTCAAGTATAGCATAGCTTCACAGATTTGTCAACACTTTTTTTATAAAAGATTTTTAGGAAAAACAGAGCTTCTTGTCGATAAACTGCTTTATTTTAGTTTTTTTTGCATCGCTAACGCTCAGCAAATACGGCTCGCTTCCTTCGTTAGCGGGCCGCCATGTCAGGGGTGGTACCATGTGTCTTCGCGCAAGGGCTAAAGAAAGGCGACAATACACCGGGGGGTGTTTTTCAGGAAAAAAAATTTTTTAAAGAAGAAAAACAGTTTGGTCTGACAAATCCTCCTACCAAATAATTTTCTGATTCGATTCAATATTAAAAAATGATATTTCGGGAAAAATAAAAAAAGGAGTCTCTTTAGACTCCTTTTTACTGAAATAATTCCTCATCGGCAAAATAATGCCACTCATTATTTTCATTATCTATATAACTTCCCAAATAATGCATATCTTCTGGAATTTCTGTTCCAGTAGGAACACAATATATAACAATATTTTCTTCTTCTTCTTTATCTAAATCAACAATAGCCCACATTATAGGCTATTCATTTTGAACATCAATTTTTAAAATCTAAACAATCCAGTCTTTAATATAAATATTATTCCCACCAGATTTGAATTCATATTTACATATTCTATTCATCTATTCTAAAAATTTCCATTTCTTTCTTTTTATTTATTGCATAATTCATAGTAAAATAAGTGCCACCACCTACTTTTCCATCCCACACAACTAAAATTTTATTAGCTCTGTCTACCATAAATTTATCTCGTGCGTGATAACATCCATAATAAAATTTTTCTGATAAATAAATTACTCCAGCAGCATTCTGAAATAATTCATTTTCTTGAAAAGAAAAACTTTTCTTTCTATAAGGATAAACACATAAATAAGGAATTTTCATATCTCTTGCGGCCGAGGCGGCAATTTGATCCACACCCTGCGCCATCCCGGTAATAACTTCGCTAGGACGGAGTTCCGCAAATTTCTTTTTAAACCATTCATAAATTTCTTTCTCATGTCCTTTAATCCTCTCTGGTCGATGACCTGTAATTGTAATTTTCATTTTTTTATAATCTTCCTTATTTCTTTTTCATATATATTATAACAAAAAATTTTTTTAAAATCAATTAAAATTTGACAATATTTCGAAAAAATGGTAAATATAAACTGAACTAATAGTAAAGGAGGACAATAGATGAAATTAGATTACACTATTGAGTCTCCAGAAGAAAGAAATGAGCTGGTAAAAAAGATTTTAGAAGAAAATCCAGATCCTACACCAGCTTATTTAGAAATATTAGCAAATTATCTTGTTTATTGTATGGAAAAACAAGAAAAACAACAAAAGAAGATTCTTACTGATAATCGTATGCAAACAGTTAATAAAAGAGAAACTTCTTTTGAAGGTCTTGTTTCTCAATTAGAAAATGGCGAAGATGGTATTTATGGATTAGTAAATGAAGATAAGCAACAAATATTTAGACCAAAAGTTTCAATCACAAAAAAAGATTTAGAAGAAATTCCAGAATTAAGACAATTGCGCGAAGCCATTCAAATTTGGGAGAAAAAATCCAAAACCGCTACTGGAAAAGATGCTTTTATTATAAAAAAAGCAATCATTGAACTACGAAAAGATTAGTATATTATTAAAGAATCTTATCGTCAACCAATTAGATTAACCAAAGTTTCACATACAACTTTTCCGACTCGCTTAGAGGATTCTTTTACTTTAAATAAAGAGAATTTTGTAATCCCTTCTGGAGTTTCTTTATGCGATCCAAAAGTATGTTCATATTTACTTTGTAATTACTCCCGTCTAAAAGAAGAAGGATGGGGGCATTTTGATGGCGATCTTTATTATTTAATGGAATCTTTTGATGATTGCGCGACCCGCGCCTTAAAAGATTTTCCTTTATATGAAGAAATCGTTACTTGTAAAATAGATGGATTACAAAATATAGAAATACAAAAAATACTTCAATAGAAATTTAATATAAAACATAGTTTAGAGTATATTTCTAGTCTTTGGCGAAAAAAAATTCCTGGGCTTATTGCGGGCGTCGCTGAAGATGATCTTTTAGACTGGTATTTTACCCATGTCGAAAAAGGAAAATATAAAAGATGTAGTCGATGCGGTCAAATAAAATTAGCTCATAATAAATATTTTAGTAAGAATAAAACTAGTAAAGATGGATTTTATTCAATTTGCAAAGCTTGCCGAAATGCGAAAACTAAAGAAAAGAAACTTGCGGCAGGGCAAAAATAATTAAAGTATTTATTTAAAAATTTTTATATAATTATAAGGAGGAGTTAATTATATGGCTGTAGATCCACAAAAATATTGTGAAAAATGTCATCGAACTATGTCTATAAAAGAATTCTATCGTTCTAATAACTTAGAAAAATATCCCGACGGTTATTTAAATCAATGTAAAAAATGTATGACAATGTTTGTAGATAATTGGAATCCACAAACATATTTATGGATCTTACAAGAGGCAGATGTGCCTTATATTCCAGAAGAATGGGATAAATTACTTGCTTCTTATGGAAAAGATAAAACTAAAGTTACAGGTATGACTATTATTGGTCGTTATTTTTCAAAAATGCGATTAAAATAGTTTCAAGATTTTCGATGGAATGATACTGAACGATTACAAGAACTTGCAGATAAAAAAACTGAAGAAGCTATGAAGCGTCAAGGATATGGAGCTGTTGACATAGCTACTGTAATCAATGATAGAAAAATTATTATTCCAGAAGAAGGATTTAAAGAACCTGCGGAACCCGAACCAACGAGGTTTTTAGCTGATACAACTTACTTCGATGATCGTGATGATTCTAAAGATGAAGATCTAGATCTTACGTAGGAAGACCGCACCTATTTAAAACTTAAATGGGGTAAATCTTATAAACCTGAAGAATGGGTTCGTCTTGAATAGTTATATTAGGAAATGTGTGAATCATATGATATTCAAGGTGCAGGACATGAAGATACTTTAAAATTAGTTTGTAAGACATCTTTAAAAGCAAATTAGTTATTAGATATGGGCGATGTTGATGGCGCTCAAAAAATGATTAAAATGTATGATGGCTTAATGAAGTCTGGTAAATTTACAGCAGCACAAAATAAAGCTAATGAAGATGGATATTTAAATTCAATTTCTGAATTAGTTTTAATGTGTGAAAAAGAAGGATTTATTGAGCGTTATTATGTTGATGGTCCAAAAGATAGAGTTGATGAAACAATTAGAGATATGAAAGATTATACACGTTCTCTTGTTGTTGAAGAAATGAATCTTGGTAATCTTATTGAAAATGCTGTTAAAGAAATGGCTATGCAAGAAGCTAAAGAAGAAGATGAAGATATTGAAGAAGATCTTAGCTTAGAAGAAATTGAAGCTCTTCGAGATGAAGATTATCTTGAATTTAGTGATTTTGTAGATGCTGAACATGAAGATGATTTAGATTTTGTAGGGGATGGTGATAAATAATGGCTCTACAAGATTTATTAGATTTATCAACACAACGTAAGAAGATTGGTATTTCTGAAGATCGTATTCAATCAATTATTCCAGAAGCAAGAAAGTATATAGCTTTTTGGAGAGAATATCCTGATTTATTTGTTGATTTTTTATTAAAAATGGGTAATCCGCAAGATTTTAAATTTTATTTTTATTAGAGAGTTTTCTTGCGGGTCGCGATGCGACACCAATACGTATACGCGGTATTTCCGCGTGCTTATTCTAAGTCTTTTCTTGCGATAATGATTCTTATGATTCGTTGTATTCTTTATCCTCGTTGTAAATTATTTGTTACTTCTGGAGGAAAAGAATAGGCTGCTGGAATTATGAAAGAAAAAGTTTAGGAAATATGTAATTTAATTCCTGCTTTTGAAAAAGAAATTAATTGGAATAGAGGTATGACTCTTGAAGGCAAAGATTATGCAAAATATGTATTTAAAAATGGTTCATATTTTGATAATATTGCGGCCAGGGAGAGTTCCCGTGGTAAACGTCGACATGCGGGTGTAATTGAGGAGTGTGTAGGTGTTGATGGACAAATTCTTTCTGAAGTTATTATCCCTACAATGAATATTTCTCGAATGTGTATGGATGGTTCAACGCATCCTGAAGAATAGTTAAATAAATCTTAGTTATATATTACTACTGCTGGTTATAAAAATACATATCCTTATGATAAACTTATACAGTTTTTGGTTTGGCAAATTGTTAAACCAGAAAAAGCAATGATTATGGGTGGTACTTATAAAGTTCCTGTACTTGTAAAATTGCTTGATAAAAATTTTGTATAGGATTTAAAGATGGACGGTACTTTTAATGAATCTTCATTTTAGCGTGAATATGAATCTAAATGGTCTGGTACTGTTGAAGATGCTTTCTTTAATTCAGAATCTTTTGATAGAAATAGAATTTTAAAGCAACCAGAATATGAAGCATCTGGAAGAATTAGTAAAGCAAGTTTCTATGTTCTTTCAATGGATGTTGGTAGAAAGGGTTGTGATTCAGTTGTATGTGTTTTTAAAGTCACGCCGCAATCTCAAGGAGTTTCTTTAAAACAATTGGTCAATATTTATACATATAGTGATGATCATTTTGAAGATTAGTGTATAAAAGTTAAAAAACTTTTTTATAAATATAAAGCAAGACGATTAGTAATTGATGCTAATGGTCTTGGTATTGGTTTTTTAGATTATTTAGTAAAAACATAGATTGATCCAGATACCAATGATGCTTTACCAGATTTTGGTGTTTATAATGACGAAGATGGTTATTATAAAAAATATTAGACAGAGGCTTGTGAACAAGATGCTGTTTATTAGATAAAAGCTAATGCACCAATAAATAATGAAGCTCATGCAAATGCATAGACTTAGTTATCTTCTGGTAAGGTAAAATTTTTACAAGATGAAAGAGTTGCCAAAACTAAATTATTAGGAACAGTAAAAGGTAGTAATATGAGTCCTGAAGAAAGGGCAGAATATTTAAAACCATTTACATTAACTTCTATATTAAAAGAAGAAATGATGAATCTTCGTGAAGAAAATGAAGGTCTTAATATTATTTTAAAATAGGCAAATAAAGGTATTAGAAAAGATAAATTTTCTGCTTTTGAATATGGTTTATATTATATAAAGCAAGAGGAAGATAATAAGAAAAAGAAGAAAAAATTTAAAGCAAGTGAATGGAAATTTTTTAGTAGCATTTGATTGCGGAAAGGAGGTTTACATATGGATGCAAGTCGTGGTGAAATGAAAATACATGAAATTCTTGAACAATCTGGATTAAAATATAAAATGGAATATATTGTAGAAGGATTAAATAGTTCTAATGGTAAACCTCTTAGATTTGATTTTGCTGTATTTGATGATGATGATAATTTAGATTTTTTAATTGAATATCAAGGAAAGCAACATTATGAACCAAGTGCTAAATTTGGTGGGAAAAAAGGTTTTTATTAGTAGCAATTTAACGATAATAAAAAACGTCGTTTTTGTGCTTTACATGATATAAAATTAATAGAAATTCCTTATACTGAAGAAAATTTAATTTCTTATGATTATCTTCTTCATAAAGCAGGATATTAACTAAGGAGGCAGAATGGTTAGAGATAGACAAGAAGAAATTCGCTCCAAGGGTTTTAATATCGTTGATACTAGATACAAATAGGGTTATGAAGGGCCTTTAGATTACAATTCCATAAAAGTTGGAATGAAAAAATTAGAAGATGCTGTTCTTAATTTAGGTTCTTTAAGAAGAATTCCTAATAGAGGACTTGGCGACAAATGTGTTGTTTTAAGAGCAATTGCGGAACGTAATTTACCTTTAATGAGAAGTATTTCTGAATATTTTTACAATACAAGTGGAATTTATTCAAGAATTTGTGATTATTTTGCTTTTATGTATAGATATGATTGGTATGTAACTCCAGAAATATTTGATAAAGATAATAGTAAAACTGAAAAAATATTAAAAGAATTTAATGATATTCTTACATTTTTAGATAATTCTCATATAAAAAAATTATGCGGAGATATTGCTTTAGATGTTATAAAATTTGGCGCTTATTACGGTTATATTATTCCATCTTCTAATGGATTAGTTTTACAATAGTTACCAATTAATTATTGTAGATCTAGATTTAGTATTGGAGATATTCCTGTTGTAGAATTTAATATGGCGTTTTTTGATGAATGTTTCAGAGATGTTAATTATCGTATGAAAGTTTTAAAGCTATTTCCAGAAGAATTTAGAAAAGGATATATGCTTTATAAATAGGGTAAATTAAATCCTGAATATGTTGGAACTGATATTTTTGATATTACAGAAACTCGTAAATATGGTTGGTTTCCTCTTGAACCAGGAAGTTCAGTAAAATTCTGTTTTAAAAATGGTGATTAGCCATTATTTATTAATTCTATTCCAAGTATTATTGATCTTGATGCTGGACAAGATTTAGATCGCCGCAAATAGATGCAAGAGTTAATGAAAATTGTTATTCAAAAATTACCTCTTGATAAAAATGGAGATTTAATTTTTGATGTCGATGAAGCTAGAGATATTCATAATAATGCTGTTGAAATGTTATCGCATGCTATTGGAGTAGATGTATTAACTACTTTTGCAGATGTTGATATTGAAGATATCGCAGATAAAAATACTACTGCTTCTGATGATGGACTTGAACGAATTGAGAGAACTGTTTATAATAATTTTGGTGTTTCAAGAAATTTATTTAATACAGATGGTAATTTATCTCTTGAAAAATCAATTCTTGATGATGAAGCTACTTTAAAAACTTTATTATTATAGTTTAATACATTTTTTGATAAAGTTACTAGTGCATTAAGTAAAAATAGAAAAAAATATAATTTTAGATTATATATGTTAGAAACAACATAGTATAATTATAAAGAATTATCTAAGATGTTTAAAGAGCAAGAACAAATTGGTAAATCTAAAATGCTCGCATAGATTGCTCTTGGACTTTCATAGAGTTCTATTTTACATACTGCATATTTTGAAAATGAAATTCTTAATTTAAGCGAATTAATGATTCCTCCATTAATGAGTTCTACTTTAAATGCAGAAGCAATTTTGGGTAAAAAAGAATAGAATAATAATTCTAAATCTCAAAATTCTGTAGAAGGAATAAAAACATCTGGTTCTTCTAATGAAGTTGGTAGACCAGAAAAATCAAATGATTAGAAAAGTGAAAAAACTTTGGCTAATCAAGAATCTATGAACTAAAAGGAGGAATTATGAAACATACAAGTGTAAAATTAAACACACCAAGTGAATTCATTCAATTAACTCCTGTAAATCCTTTGATTTCTAAATGTTAGATTAAAGTTTGTTATGTTGGTGATGAACCAAATCGTAATAAAAGTATAATAACTAAAGAAACAGCTAAAAAATTAGCTAATACAATTCCAGGTACTCCAATTGTTGGTTATTATAATGAAGATAAAGAAGACTTTGAAGAACATAATCGTTCAATTGATATAAAAAATGGTGAATTTATTATTAGGGATACTACTAGACCATATGGCTTTGTTGATTTAAACGCTCAATGCTGGTTTTAGAAATTTCTTGATGATGATCAAGTTGAACGAGAATATTTAATGACTGAGGGTTGGATTTGGACTGGTTAGTACCCAGAAGCTCAAAGAATTTTTGAAAAAGGTAATAATCAATCTATGGAATTAGATAAAAATTTAATTAATGCATGGTGGACAAAAGATAGTAATGGAAAACCTTTATTTTTTATTATTAATGAAGCAGTAATGTCAAAACTTTGTATTTTAGGAACAGAAAATGAACCTTGCTTTGAAGGTGCAAATATTACTAGTGTTCAATTTTCATTAACTAAAGATTTTAATTATTAGCTGCAAAAAATGAAGGATGAATTGACAGAGTTATTAAATAACAAAAAAGGAGGAGCGCAAGTGTTTACTACATACGCAGTAACAGTTGGAGATGCTCTATGGACTGCTTTATATGCACATATTCAAGAAAAATATCAAGATACTTATAGTATTGATGGTATTTTTATTGAAGATGAACATACTTTTGCAGTCCTTAAAGATAATACAACTGAGAATAAATATGTTCGCTTGAACTTCTCATTCTCCGAGTCAGACGGATTTTCTGCTGAAGAGAATGTAAATGAAGTTGAGTATACTCCTGCAGAAGAACCTCAATTTTCTCTTTCTGACGTCGAAACTTTTATTTCAGAGTTTAAGAAAGAAGATAAAAAAGAGGATCCAGAAGATGGAGAAAAGGACAAAAATGATGAATCTGAAGAAAATGATTCTGATGAATCTACAGAGGATAAAAAAGACTCTGAAGATGATGATGAAGATAAAAAGAAGAAAACTTCTTATTCTTTAGATGATATTGTTGAATATCAAGAACTTCTTACGAAGTTCTCTGATTTAGAAACTAAGTATAATGATTTAGAAAATAAATATAATAACTTAGTTACTGAAAAAACACAATTAGAGTCTGAGCTTCAGCCGTTAAGAGATTTTAAACTTGCGGCAGACCGTAAAGCAAAAGAAGACATGATTAATGGTTTCTATATGCTAGATGATGAAGCAAAAAAAGATGTTCGTGAGAACATTGATAAATATTCTCTTGATGATATTGAAGCAAAGCTTTCTATTCTATGTGTTCGCAATAAGGTAAATTTCAACCTTGAAGATGATAATAACCCAAAGGGACCTATCACCTATAATTTAGGCATGACCGATTTTGATGAGTCTACTCCAGCTTGGGTAAAAGCCGTCTTAGATACTGCGAAAACTTTAAATTAATTAAGGAGGAATAACAGATTATGTTTGGAGATTTCTTAAATGGCCGCCTTCCTATTAAGTCACAAGCTGATAAGACACAAAATGGCGGTTATGTAGAATTTGGATATGGTCAGGTTGAGCCAAACCACCTTTCTGCTCAAAGAACAGGTCAAATTTATGCTCAGTTACCTGCTAATCCTGACATCGACATTCTGGAACAGGGTCAGTTCGTAAAATACGATTATGCTGCAAATGCTAATGGTATTGGCGAAGTTAACTTCACTGGTGAAGGAGAGTGGATGTTAGTTTATAATGAAATTAAATTATATCGTAATCATCTCGATGGAACAAAACAATGGGATTGTGAATTTGCTATGATCAAAGATGATTATCAAGCACGTGTTTATACACCATATGATTGGGAAATGCCAGAAGTTGAATATCATAATGGTCTTTACTTAAATGGTACTGATGAATTTGGTAAGACTTCAAGAACTATTACTCAAACGGTTACTCTTAATCAAGATAAAGCTACTATTGATATTGCTGGTACTCGTTATGCTGTTACTGCAAGTGCTCCAGATGCTAATGGTGTTGTAACTTATACATTAAATTATAATGGAACTAATTATACTTCTACTACTGGTGAATTTGAAAATGTTCCTGTTGTTTATGCTTATGATGATGTAACTAAAGATGTTATTGATATTTATGAGCAGAATTTTACCAATGATCCTTGGAGAAAACTTGGTCTTTATAAGGAAAAGATGATGAGACCTGGTACTACTATGGTTCCACGTGTCTTTAAGACTAATATTGGTGATATTTTCACAACTAATATGGTTAAAGAAGCTACTCTTGCAATTGGAGATGTTCTTGCTCCAAATGCGAATGGTATTCTTGTAAAAGATAATGCTCAAGATATGAAATGGCAAGTTGTTAAGCTTTATACAATGCCTGATGGCCAACAAGGCGTCAAGGTTATGAGAATTGCATAAGAAAGGAGGAGAAGAGAATGTTAGATAGAACTAATTTAGTTGCTTTAATGAAGCAAGTTGCAAAAGCTGACCCATCTGCTCCCACTTCTTATTCTTTTAATGGACAGACTTTAACTTATGAAGCTATGCAGGAAACTCTTCGTAATGAGTTAAATGAACTTGCTGGTACATATTCACTTTATAGAGAAAATAAGAACCTTATCTTCTCTATGATCGAAGAAACTTTAGATGAAATTCTTCCTAAGAAGGTTGTTCAGCAGTATGAGCAATTTGCTGAAGTAAAGACTTTCGCTCAAGGCGATAAGCCTGTTTTCCGTAGACCACTTAATACGAGAGCAAGAGCTAAGCAGTTCATTACTCGTGTTGGTCTTGCTGGTATTTATGAAGTTTTCAAGCTTGGTCCTGCTGAGAAGGAAAGCTTCGAAGTTCGTACTAGCGCAATCGGAGGCGCTGCTCAAATTGGATTTGAGGAGTTCCTTGATGGCCGTGTTGATTTTGCTGAAGTTACCAAAATCATCATGGATGGTATGGATGAATTAATTTATAAAGAGGTTGCTCATGCTCTTAAGGCTTCTGTAAATCAGCTTCCTCCTGCAAATAGAGTTGCAGCTGCTGGTTTTGATGAGAAGTCATTTGATAGATTACTTACTATTGCCGCAGCTTATGGTACTCCAGTTATTTATTGTACTTATGAATTTGCAGTAAATATGATTCCTAATGAAGCTTGGAGATATACCGAAGCTATGAAGACTGAGCTTTGGAATACTGGCCGTCTTGCTACTTATAAGGGACATAAGGTTATTATTCTTGAGCAAGGTTTTGAAGATGAAACAAATACTCGTAAGGTAATTGATCCTGGTTATGCTTGGATTATTCCTACTGGTGCTGATGGTAAGCCTGTAAAGATTGCTTTCGAAGGTGGCACAATTGTTGATGAATTCAATAATTATGATCGTTCTAGAGAGATTCAGGTTTATAAGAAGGTTGGTGTTGTTTGCATGCTTGCTAATAATGTTTGCTGCTATGTTGATACCGCTCTTCTTGGAAGAATGCTTACTTGGAGCCTTGATGGTGTTAATGGTAAGGTTGCTACTTATGATGGACGTCCAAGCGGAACTATTCCTGGTGAAACTGTAACTCCAGGTGGAAATAATTCTGGTAATGGCGGCAGTAATGGTGGCTAGGGAAACTAATTGAAGTAACAGTAGCTAAATTAGCGACTGCCCCTAATGATGAAAATGCAGAAGCATCTCAAGCAAATTAGGAAGCTGTTACAATCACTAAATCAGGCAGTAATATTATTGTAACTGGTGATTTAGATACTTTAAATACTTTTAATTCAACAAATCCTTCTCAAGGTGAACATAAATGGATTGGAATTGATATCGATACTGGATTAGATTCTATAGTTGGAGCAACTTGGAATGGATATCCTTTAACACAAGATGATGTTGATGAAGCTGCATCAGTTGGACTTGGCGCAGGACATATTATTTTCTGGGCTAAGGCTGATGTAATTGCTACAACTCCTGCTAATATTACCATTGGTAAAGAAGGTTACGAAGACATTGTATTAACAGTATCTTTTGAAGATATTTAATTGATATATATTTTTCTTAATGGGGGAAAGGGGAAATTCCCCTTCCCCCTATTTTTTATTTGGAGATAAAGGAGATAATATAATGATAACACAAACAACTATGTATAATGTAAAAAATAGAAGTTCTAGTATGGTTGTTTATAGAATTCCAGAGACTAACCTAAGAAGAGAATTTTCACCGGGTGAAACCAAGAGGATTCCATTTGGTGAACTTGAGAAATTAACATATCAACCTGGTGGAAAAGAACTTTTAGAAAATTTTCTTTAGATTATTGATAATGAACCGACACAAAATTTAAATGTTCATAGAGAACCTGAATATGATATGTCTGAAGCTCAAATTAGAGATTTATTATTAACAGGTTCTTTAGATGCTTTTCTTGATGCTCTTGATTTTGCTCCTATTGGAGTTATTGATTTAATTAAATCAATGTCAGTTTCTTTACCTTTAACTGATCTTAATAAAAGAAAAGCATTAAAGGAAAAAACTGGTTTTGATGTTGATAAAGCATTAATTCATATTGAAGAGGAAAAAGCTGAAGAAAAAGAGCCTGCGGCCGCGCCGACTTAGCGTAGAGTTCAACCAGAACAAACAAGCGCAACTCCGACTCGCCGCACCACTCCTAAATACAAGGTGACTAAAAAAGAAGTATAATAAAGGAGTTTTATAATGGCTGAATCTTATGTTGAAGAAGTAACTGTTACTGGGACAACCTTTTCAACCATTTATAATCGCTTTCTTGGTAAAATTACAGATGATATGTATATGGAGTTAACTCCAGAAGATACAATAAAAGATTTATAGAATCTCTTGGTAGATGCAATACCTGGCTTTGAATTTCCGCGTGTTTGTCTCACAGATTATGAGATAAAGACAGAAATTATAAATGAAGCTGATGCAAAACCAGGGGATTTTATTTTAGCTGTTCTTTGGGGTGAACTTCCAGAAGATGGAGAGCAAGAATCTCCAAAAGTACTTGTTGAAAGATCTGCTTTTGCTGCAACCTTAACAACAGAGGAAGTAAATATATTAGCTTTGCTTATGAAGCAAGCATGGATTCAACGTCAAGTATCATCTATTGAAAATATTCGAATGAAATACTCTGGGCCTGATTTCAAAATGACATCACAAGCAAATCATTTACAAAAATTATTATCTCTGTTATCTGAAGCGCAAAGAGAATCTTTTCATATGCAAAGATTATATAAACGTAGAAAATTATCTAAAAAAGATGGTCGTTATAGATCAAATTGGACTGTACTTCGTTAGCATAGTACAATGCGACCTCCGGTTACTTTTTATAGTTAGGAGGATGAATGGTAATGATTTATTCAGATCGTTTTGATATTCATTTTCCAGAAGAGGTTATTACTAAAAATATTTAGCGTTTATCTAACCAAATATGGAAATGTATTCCTATGCGTGAAAATGATGAAGATTGGAAAAAGTAGTTAGATACAGTTGAATTAGAGTTGGTTGGATTAAATGAAATGTTTATGTCTCAACAACTTTTACAGTTATTAAGTAAATTAGAAGGATTGCGAATAAAAGAAACTAATTTTGAACTTTATAGGAAGACTATTTTTGAAATACTAAGTTTACTATAGGAGTTGAATCGGAATGGCAGATTATGAGTCAAAAAAATATCGCAATACTTCTTTAAATTTATTAGGAAAGCGTTTGGGTTTTAATTATAATAAAAATCCCAGTGAAATAAATAAACCAGAAGATCTTGAATCTCATATTGCACCAATTGATACTTATATGGACCCAGAAATAACAGGTGTTGATAATCAACGCTTTTTATTAAATATCAATGGTGGAACTTTATAGCAAGATCGTATGATTTTTGATAAACGTAGAACACTTGATAGAGTTTTAAAATATTCTTATCAAGCTTGTGATATAAGAAAAGTTTAGAGCGGTAATGGTGAGGATAATACTTTATATCCAAATATTCATGCTTTAGATGAACATCCAGTTTGTCGAGCATTAATAAACATTGATCGCACTAAAGTTGATTATGATGATAAAATGTTATCTGTTCACTATGAGGAAAATTATCATCCCGGTGATGTTTTTGAATGGATGGGAACTAATACTTATTGGTTAATTTATTTATAGGATTTAACTGAACGAGCTTATTTTAGAGGTGAAATTAGAAAATGTTCTTATCAAGTTGCTTGGCAAGATGAAGATGGAGAGCATTCTAGTTATATTGCGGTTCGTGGTCCAGTAGAAACAAAAATAGATTATATTCAAAAACATTAGATTAGTGTTGATAATCCAAATCATTCTTTGCATATTTTAATGCCAAGAACAAAAGAATCTTTATCTTATTTTAGAAGATATAGTAAATTTTATTTAAAAGATGAGGAAGAAGGTTCTCCATTAATTTGTTGGAGAGTTGAAGCTACTGACTGGATTTCTACTCCAGGTATTTTAGAAATTTCAGCAGTAGAATATTATGTTAATGATGATGAAGATGATTTAGAAAAGAAAATTGCGGGCGCGCTGATTACGAAGCCGATTGATCCAAATCCTGAGGTAGAAGAGGGGACGCCGCAAATAGAAGGAGAAACATTTATTAAGCCAAGAGTTGTTAAAGAATATCATCTTATTAATCCTCCTGGAAGAACTTATGCTTGGACAACAGATGTTGATAAGAAGATAGTTACAATAAATGTAAATCCTAAAGATCGTTATCATATTAAATTACTTTGGAATCCTACTTATAGTGGACAATTTGTATTATCTTATGGTTCTTATAACAAAACTATTGTTGTAGAATCATTATTATGAGAAAAAGGAGAATAAAATATGCTTATTGATAGAGTTAATAAGCCGCATTCTAGTTTTTTAAGTGTTGAAAAAGATATGGGTATTATAGCAAATCGTTTGTTACAAAGTGATCGTTTAAAAAGATTATTGTATTATGATACTCCTGATGCTTTACAGAGAAAAAATATTACAACTGAATAGGCTCAAGAATTATTTGGTAAAAATATTAAAAATATTCCAAAATTATATGTTGATAATAGCGTATTACAATATATTATAATTAATTTTGATAATTTTACAACAAATAAAAATAATCCAGAGTTTAGAGATAATATTATTGAATTTGATATTATTTGTCATTTTGATCAATGGAAATTAAATGATTTTCAATTAAGACCTTATAGGATTGCGGCAGAAATTGATAGTCTTATGGATAATAGTCGTTTAACTGGTATTGGTAAATTAGATTTTCTTGGTGCAAATCAAATTATTCTTACAGATGAATATGCTGGTTTATGTTTAATGTATCAAGCTATTCATGGTGGTGAAGATAAATATAATATGCCAAATCCAAAAGATGATGAAAAATTCATTGAAGACTATAATCATAGTTTTAAGGAATAATTAAATGGATATTAGACTAGCTTTAATGGCTGGTTCTGATATACCGATTCCAGAATGTAAATTAATATTGCATTAGCCCTCTATCAAAGACATAAGCTTTATGGGTGAAGAAGCCTTTTTTAAAGGTGTTCAAACAGTTAGTTTATATAAAAGTATGTTTACATAGGACAAAGATGTTCTAGATAATGTAAATAATTTTTAGATATTTATGACAGTAATAAATGATAAATAGACTCTTGATAAAAAAGAAGCTGTTTAGCAATTATTTCTACTGACATTTCCATAGTATAAAATAATGTTTAGTCCTCGTTCATTAATTTTTTAGAAAGAATCAGAAATGATTACAATAGATGAGTCTAATTTTGATTTTTTACAAAATGCTATGAGAATTATATTTTGTGCAAAAGATGGACCTATGGATTAGCAAGCATTTAATCCTGCTAATGCAAAAGCAAAAGAAATTGCTGAAAAATTAATGCGAGGGCGACAAAGGGTGGCAGAACAAAATGGAGCTGCCAATTCAAGCGTATTTAGTCAATATCTTTCGATACTTACTATTGGATTAGGTTCAATGGATTTATAGAATTTATTGAATTTAACAATGTATCAATTATACGATTTATTTGAGAGATATATGCTATATACAAATTGGGATATTGATATTCGTTCTCGTTTGGCGGGTGCGAAACCAGATTCCCAACCCGACAACTGGATGAAAAATATCCATAATTAAAACAAGGAGGAATATGCACTATGAAATTTGGTGTTCGTGAGATTTGCGACGTTGTTTTAAAGGCAAAAGCTACTCAAAAAGTCGGTAATAAAATCTTCTATAAGAACGAGCCAGTCATTTATTTCGATACACTAAAGACTTCTAGCTTAGAAGGTGCTGCAACACAGGTATATGCTACAGGTGGTCGTGGTAATGCACGTTTAGTTTCTTGGGAAGGTGAGCGTACTGTTACCTTCACGATGGAAGATGCATTAATCTCTCCAGAAGGATTTATGATTCTTTCTGGTGCTGGATTAATTGAGGCTACTGCTAATAATACAATTAAGCAGCATGTAACTGAAAGAGTTGATAATAACGAAAGTGAAATCGCTTATGCTGAAGGCGTATATACAATTAAAGTAAGACAGCAACCATATCTTCCAGCAAACGAAGGTGGTAACTTTGCTTATGTAATGTTTGTTAAAGATGATCAAATTATAAGTGAGCCTTTCATTCCTACTCATTATGGTGAGGGTGAAAGTGTTGAAACTGGTGAAGATGATCGTGGTATTTATTGGAATCTTGTTGTGACTGCTCATGCTAATTATGACACTCCAGCAGATGAAGAAGATGAATATACTGTTCCTAATGTTACTGATTTCTCAAGTAGATATAGCTTTGATAGTGTAATTGTTGATTATTATACTGAAAAGGCTGCTTCTACACAGCAAATTGAAATTACTGCTGATAAATTTGGTGGTAACTATTATCTTGAGGCTTCTACATTATTCCGTACTCAGAGTGGTGTTGATATGCCTGCGGAATTCATTATTCCAAACTGCAAAGTTCAGTCTAACTTTACTTTCACTATGGCTTCTTCTGGAGATCCAAGTACATTTACATTTACTATGGATGCATTCCCAGATTATACAAGATTTGATCATAGTAAGAAAGTTCTTGCGGCAATTCAAATTATCGAAGATGTTGCTTCTAGTGATCACTATCGTGTATCTACAGATCACGCAAAGGCTGATGAATTATTATTTGTTAATAATTAATATTTTTTATAAGGGGGAAAGACATTAGTCTTTCTCCCTTATTTTGCGTTAAAGGAGATAGTATATGTTTCAACATTTAGATCCTTAGCTTCCTATTGGAAATTTAATTGGGGACACATTAGGAAATTATTCTGTAGCAATTTCATATTATAGTTAGAGAAGAGAATAGTTTTTAAATTTTTTACAATAGAATTAGTTAGAAGCTTTAAATTTTGAAAATGAATTAAATTAGATGATTGAAGAAAAATGGATTAATAATATCCAAAAAATATTAGCCTCTATATATTTTGGGAATAAAAATGATGAAGCAAAAAGAATTATTGAAGTAAAAAAACAATTTAGTACTAGTCCGTATTTACCTCAAATGATAGAGGCGATGAAACAAAAAAATCCTAAATATTTCTTTAGAAGTTTAGGTTTTGTTTTTGAAGAAGTTGGCATTAATGATATTTTAAATCCTGTTATTTAGAAAATTGGGTATTAGGGAAGTTAGATTGCAGAAAATTTAGTTTCAGCTTTTTCTTCTGGAGCTATGAAATCAATGGCTTCTGTTGTAAAAGGTTATAAAAATATTAGACCAGATGCTATTGTAGCATTATCTAATATATCTTTTTTTGAAGATGAGAATAAAGTTCTTAAAGAAAAAAATAGTGAATTATCAGTTGAATTACAAGGAAATTTAAATATTAATTGGGAACATATGTTTCCAACTGCAGAAGAAATAATGGAAAGAGAAGAATTATTATAGCAATATTTATTTTCTGGAAATTTTTTTGGTTTTTCTATGAAAACTTGGACTTCTACAAATGGAAAACATTTTATGCAAAGTTCTGTTCTTCAAAAAGGATTAAATAGTATTTTTAATAAAACAGATGATTTTGGATTACGTCATTCTTGGGAAATTGATTATACTAGTGAATATGTAGCGTTTTTTTTATCTCATCATATTTTTGATATTGTCGGCCCAGTAGATATTGCAATGTTTACTGGTAAAGGAATTATTTGGATGGATGATTTTTTATCATAGCATCTTTTTTATATGAGAGTTTAGATTGCAAATATTTTACATGATAGAAATGCTGGATAGGGTAGAATTTTTCCACAAATAGAAGATTCTAAAGTTTATGTTAGAAATTATAATTCTTCAAAATCTATTATAAAAATGAAAAGTAGTATTCATAGAACAAAAAATGCTGGTAATTATATTGATTTAGCATTATAGTTTTGACTTTTTTAAAAATTTTTATTATATATATAATATATATATTGAGTTAAAGGAGAATAGTTATGGCTAAAGTAACTTTTACAAAACTTGCTCTTAAAAAGAAAGAGGAAGTTAAAAATATAAAAATTAATAATATTGATATTGAAGTAAAACAATATCTTCCAGTAAATGATAAGTTAGATTTAATTGCGCGAGTAATTAGTGGAGCACATGATTAGAATAATTTTCCAAATCCTATTAAAATTGAAGTAATTGGTGCTATGGAAATTATTATGGCTTATACTAATATTACATTCACAGATAAACAAAAAGAAGATATTGCTAAATTATATGATATTTTAGATAGTAATGGTATTATTAATTAGATTGTTTCTGCAATTCCAGAAGATGAATATCATTTTTTAATTGATGGTATTAATGATACTATTGAAGCTGTTTATACTTATCAAAATTCTGTACTTGGTATTCTTGATACAGTATCTTAGGATTATAGTAATTTAAATCTTGATGCTACTGAAATTTAGAAAAAATTAGCTGATAAAGATAATCTTTCTCTTGTTCGTGACGTATTAACCAAATTAGGGTAATCTTATTTAATGTTTTTTTAAAATAAATAGGAGTTAAGCGGAGTAGAGTTTTTAACTCTACTTCGCTATTTTTTTATTTGCGCAAATAAAAAAACGAGAATATGGAGAGAAAGGAGAGCAAATAAAGAATGGCTAAACAATTAAATGTAAGTCTTGCTTTTACTGCTGATACTAGTAAAGCTAAAGCTGAATTGCAAGATTTATAGAGATAGTTAACTTAGTTAACTAATGCTCCCGTTTCTAATAGTGGAAAAGGTTTCTTTTTAACTAAAGAAATTTAGGAAGCAACTGCGGCCGTAGCTGATTTACGTGTTAAATTACAATAGGCTACAGATGTTAATACTGGAAAATTAGATTTAAATAAATTTGATTAGTCTTTAAAAAATAGTGGTACTAGTTTAAAGACTTATAGAGAAGCATTAAGTAATCTTGGTCCAGCAGGAGATAAAGCTTTTGCAGCTTTAGCAAGTTCTATTATGAAGGCAGACGTGCCTTTAAGAACAACTAATAAATTACTTAATGAATTTAAAACAACTTTAATGAATACTGCTAGGTGGCAAATTTCTAGTAGTATTTTACATGGATTCATGGGGACTTTATAGTCTGCTTATGGATATGCACAAGATTTAAATTAGTCATTAAACAATATTAGAATTGTTACTGGGTATAGTTCTGATGAAATGGCTAAATTTGCTGAACAAGCAAATAAAGCTGCGCAAGAATTAAGTACAACTACTACAAAATATACAGATGCAGCTTTAATTTATTATCAATAGGGTATTAGAGATGAATCTGAAATAGCTGGTAGAACAGAAACAACTATTAAATTAGCTAATGTTTCTCGTCAAAGTGCAGAAGAAGTTTCTTCTCAAATGACAGCTATTTGGAATAACTTTGATGATGGTTCAAAAAGTCTTGAATATTATGCTGATGTAATTACTGCTCTTGGTGCAAATACTGCCGCAAGTAGTGAAGAAATTGCAAGAGGTATGTCTAAATTTGCTGCTGTTGCAGAAACAGTTGGTCTTTCTTATGAATATGCATCTTCTGCATTAGCTACTATTGTTGCAACAACTCGTCAAAGTGAAGATACAGTTGGTACTGGTTTAAGAACTATTTTTAGTAGATTAGAAGGTTTAAAACTTGGAGAAACTCTTGAAGATGGAGTAGATTTAAACAAATATTCAGCAGCATTAGATACTATTGGTGTTAGAATTTTAGATGCTAATGGTAATTTAAAACAGATGGATGATATTTTAGATGAAACTGCTGCTCGATGGGATAATTTAGATTAGGCTCAAAAAGTTGCTTTTGCTACAACTGTTGGTGGTGTACGTCAATATACTAATTTAATTGCATTACTTGATAATTGGGATATGATGCAAGAAAATATTGGTATTGCAAAAGGATCAGAAGGAACTCTTCAAGAATAGGCAGATATTTATGCTGAATCTTGGGAAGCTGCTCAAAAACGAGTACGTGCGGCTGCAGAAGAAATTTATCAAGAATTATTAAATGATGAATTTTTTATTGATTTATTAAATGGTTTTAAAGAAGTTTTAGATATTGTTAACAATACTATCGAAGCTATTGGTGGATTAAAAGGTGTTTTAATTGCTGTTGGAGCAATAGTTACTAATCTTTTTTAGAAAGAAATTGCTTCTGAAATAAATCGTATTGGACAAAATTTTCGTATTGATTTTGGTCAGGCTGCATAGTCTACTACTGAACTTAAAAGTGAAGCTGCTTCAGAAATGCAGTAGATGACAACTAATACAGTAGATGAAAATACTGGAAATGCTATGTATACTGTATATACATAGTAGGGTCAATTATAGCAAGAATTAATAGCTAATGCATCTCGTTTAAGTGAAAAACGTAAAGAAGAATTATAGGTTTTATTAGATATTAATGCTGCATAGGGATAGAGTGTTATTGAAATGGCTGAAGCTGCTGATGCAGCAGAAAGAGAACTTAAAGCAGAAGAAAAGCGACTTTTATTAAAAACAAAAGATGTTGGTAAAAGAAATGATATGGCCGCTTTTTCTGATGAAATGAAATAGTTTGGTTCATTAAGCGCTGGAATTTCTGGTTTAAAAGCTGCTTTTAAAGATGCTTCTATAGATGGTGATAAAATTAATGTATCTTTAAATAATGCAGCATCTTGTGCATCTCGTTTACATAATTCAATAGATTTTGATAATGCGAGTGATGATGTTCAAGATATAGCTACAAAACTTGCAGAAGCAGAAAATATTTTAGGTAAAATGAAAGATGCTTCTGGAGATACTTTAAAAGCTTTAAAAGCAGATGCAGAAAAAATATTTACTGATTTAGATGAGATGGTAGATAAAGCTGCGAATGCTAGAATGAAGTAGGGTAAAAAAGAATTTTCTTCCGATAGTCCTAAAGATGTAGAAAATTTTGGACAAAAAGCTTTTGAAACTGGACAAAAATCTGAACGAGCTGCTTAGGGCATTGATTCATTTCGTGAAAGTGGAAAGAAAACTGGAGAGGAATTTAGAAAAAATACTCCAGAAATATCTAATTTTGGTTAGTAGGTTGCAGCAACTGCAAGAGTAGTAACAACCACTATAATGGTTATAAATAATTTAACCAATGCTTTTAAAACTTTAACAAATCCTGATTTATCAACTTTTCAAAAAATTACTGGTATTCTTAGTTCTATTGCAATGACTGTTCCTATGATAATTTCTTCTTTAGCTTCATTAAAAGCATCTTTTGTTTCAACTGGAGCAGCAGGAGAAGCTATGTGGGCAAGTATATTAGGTCCTATTGGATGGGTTGTTGCTGGTATTACTGCTGTTTCTACTGTTATTGGTATTATGGAGGAGCGAGAAAAATAGGCTCTTGCTGAAAAAGAAAAGAATGCTCAAGCAGCTAGAGATGAAGCAGATGCAATAAATCAAGAAGCAGAAGAAAATGAAAAATTAATATCTTCAATGGATGATCTTTTAATTCGTTATAAAGATGGTGAAGATGTTAAAGAAGAGTTAGATTCTATTACTAATGCTTTAGCAGAAGCATATGATGTTGAAGGCGCAGCTATTGCAAGATTAACTGGAAAATATGAAGATTATGAAACCGCTTTAAATAATGCTAAATAGAAAAAATTAGAAATGCTTGATGAATAGATAGCAGAAAATAAAAATGCTATGGATGAATCTGGAGCAGCATTATTATAGGCAGCAAAAGGTGGATCTTTTGATTCTAAAAAAGTTTCTACTGATAATACATATAGTTTTTCTATTGAGTCTAGTCAATCTGCATCAACAAATACAGCAGATAAAAGAGCTATGTAGGTTTTACGAGAAAATATATCTGCTGCAAATATACAAAATTATCAAACTTCTTCTGGTAGTGGTGTTAGTACAGGAGAAGGAATTACTTTTTCTATTGAAAATATTGATAATAATTTAAATTAGTTAGTTACTTTATATCATGAAATAGAAAACGCTAGGAATAAAATTCTTGATAAGGTTGGAAGAGATGTTGGTATTGAAACTACAACATATAAAAAATTAGGTGAATATTTAGAATCTATTAAATCTTATGTAGATGAATATGAAGAATATTCTCAAAATTATGAAAGCTTACTTTAGAAAAGAAATAATCCTATTGATCAAGTAAAATCATATGAAGATTATAAAAAATGGATTAATGAAATAAAATCTTCTTTTAAAGAAGCTGGTTATAATGATAATTTTATTTCTGGATTTATTTCTAATGAATATAAAAATGCTACAAAAGAAGTTCAAAAATTTGCAGATGCTTATTAGGCCAGTCAGGATATTATAAAAAAATCTAATGTTTCTGAAGAAAATATTGCCAAAGCTTTTGGCGCAAAAAAAGGATATGATGCAAATGTAGCAGTATTAATGAATTGGTCTATGCTTTCTGATGAAACTTGGGAAAATGCTTATTAGGGAGCTAAAAAATATTATGATGCAATATAGCAAAATACTCAAGCAACCGAAGATTTAGCAAATGCTCAAAATGCTCTTTCTGATTTTGGTACAAAACTTACTAAAAGTAGTACTAAAAAATTAGCAAAAGATTTAGAATGGGGTAAAACAGATGAAAATGGTAATGAAATTATTATGCAATATTCTGATTTCTTATTATTATCATCTGAAAAACAATTATCTTATTTAAAAAATTTAGAAAAAGAAGCTGCTATTTCGACAAAAGAGACTTTACAAGAATAGATTGAATTTGAAAAAAATGTTCTTCAAGAGTATTATGATTGGAGAAATAGTGAATAGGCAAAACAAGATGCTCAAGCCAGAGATGCTGCACAAAAAACAATTGATAATATTCAATTAATAAGAGCTGCTTTTGCAAAAGATTCTGATATAAATAAATGGTCTGATAATGATAAAAATCTTTTAAATCAATATGGAAATGGAGCTACAAATCTTTCCGCTTTTAATGATAATGTTTCGGAAACAGAAGAATCTGCATAGAATACTATTTCTACTTATGATAGTAAAATAACTGCTATTGGAAATTATGAAAATCATATTGCTTCAATGAGTTAGAGTATGCAAGAAGCTTCTTTAGCAGAAAGTTTAATGTATGAAAGTTTAACTGAGTTAAATTAGGCTTTTTCTATAGGAAGTATTTCTGGAAGTGATTATAGAACAGCTTTAGTTACCATGGCTGCTGAATATGATAACTGTGAAGCAGAAATAAATAATTATAAACAAGCTCTTGAAGAACATAATACTGCAGCTATTAAAGCCGCAAAAGAATAGTTAGAATTAGCTATTGCAGCAGGTGAAGTTGCTAAAAAATCTGGATATGAACAAAAAGAATTTGAAAAATTAACTAAAGAAGTAAAAAATTTAGCAAAAGCAAATGAAATTGTTTCTAAAGAAACATCTCGTTCTGAAAAAGATCTTACTGATGTTGCAAAAGCAGCGAAATAGACTGAATCTGGATTAAATAAGCTTGAAAAAGGTTGGAAAAATTGGAAAGAAGCTTTAAAAGGAAAAGATGAATTACAAAAAATTTCAGCAATGGCTGATTTAAAAGATAGTTTGGCTGAAGTAATGGATATTTCAGATGAATTAGATAAATATGGTATTACTTTAGGCGACCATTTTGGTAATTATCTTCTTGAAAATATGGATAAAGTTGAAGCCGCTGCAAATGGTGATAGAGATGCTATTTTAGATTTGCAATAGGTAGCAACTGAAGATATTTTAATTTAGCTTGGATTTGATGAAGAAGCTGATGCAGAACTTTTTAATCATGTCGATGAAATAATGGATTTAACAAGAGCTAAATTAAATGATGGCAGTTTAAAAATTGGTGCTGTAAATGATGCTGAATTAATTGCAAGTTTAAATCAAATGCTTACTGCAATTGGTAGTGATGTTGAAAAAGCATAGCAACTTTTAGCAAGCATGGGATATAATGCTACTTTAAAAGAAGCTTCTATTCCAGAAAATGAAACTTATTGGGAACCAACTAAATATAGAACAGAAACTTTAGCAACTGGTGGTGAAGGTTAGGCTGAAGGTAGTTTTTCATAGTTAGTTGTTGATGAACCTGGCCATTGGGAATCAGTTCCTAATAATAAAACTGTTAGTGCATTATAGATTGATACATTAAATTATACTGGTGGAGGAAATATTAGTGGTTCTTCTGGCGGTACTGGACGTAGTTCTGGAGGCAAAGGTGGAGGTGGAGGAGGTAAAGGCTCCAAAGCTCCAAAAGCTAAAGATAAAGTTGAGAAAAAAGAAACAGAAAAGAAAAAATTAGAAGATGAAGAAGAACGTTATCATGAAATAAATTAGGAATTAGCTAGGACTTCTCATTTGCTTGATTTAATTGGAAAAGAAAAAGATCGTGCTTTTGGTCGTAATAAGATTAAAAACATGGATAAAGAAAATGAACAATTAAAAAATCAAGTAGCGAATTATAAAGAATTAAAACGTCAAGCAGAAGAATATAGAAAAACTGATGCTGCTAATTTAGCGAAATATGGTGCCTAGATCAATGAACGTGGTGTAATTGATAATTATACTGAAATGCTTGCGGCAGAAGTAGATAGATATAATGCTGCATATGATGCATATATAGATGCTCAAAATAAAGCTATTGAAGAATATAATGCTAAATTAGTTGATGGTATGGAAGAAGCTGCAAAAGAAGCCGCAGAAAAAGAACTTGAAGCAGCTAAAAAGGCAGCTGAAACTGTTTGGGAAGCAGCAAAATTATATTATGAAGATTTTTCTAAAAATGTTAGTAAATATGAAGAAACAGTTGCTAAAGCTGAAGAAGCTGAAAAAAATCTTCAAGAATTAGAAAATCAATTATATGATAATAGCGTTGAAAAAATTACCTATATTGTAGAATTAAAAATTGATGTTAAAGATAGAGATATAGCATTGTTACAAGATTTGCTTGAAGATATTGGAGATAAAGCTGATGGCGCTTGTGATGCTATTGCTAATTTTGGAAATCAATTAGAAGATACATTAGATAAAGTTGATACTTATACACAAAGTGTTTCAGATATATTAGAAAATGCTGGAGCAGATCAAGATTTAATTGATAAAATTATGAATCATGATTTTGATGAAAGTGATTGGGAAGATGTTCTTAATATTGGGCAAGATGGAAAAGGTCTTAATGAAAATGAAATTGAACATTTAAAGAATGTTGCAGATTCTTTATTAGCAAGTAATAAAGAAATGAGAAAACTTCGTGAAGAAGCTCTTAAAAAGACTGGTGAAGCATTTGATGAATTTAATGAAAAACTTGAAAGAGGAGTTAGCTAGATTGAACATTTAACTACAATTACTCAAACATATCGAGATGTTCTTGATATTGTTGGTAAAGATGTTCTTGATAGAAGTGGCAAATTAACAGATGCTTTAAATAAACAAGCATATAGTATTCAAAGAAATCATACTCATGCTTTATAGGCACAATTAGATTTTATTGATAATGCTTTAAATGAAGCTCAAACTTTATACGATGAAGCAGTTCAAAATGGTTATAATCAATAGACGCTTGAATCTTTAAGAGCTGATGTTGAAAAATATGAAGATGAACGTCAAGCAACTTATGAGGAATGGTTAGATTCTTGGAAAGAAGAATGTTAGATTGCTAAGGATTATTATGAAGATACTTTAAATTAGATTCTTCAAGATTTTGAAGATGCGGTTGCCGGTCAATTCAAGAATTTATCTGGACTTTCTGAAGAATTTGCTAGAAAGAATGAAATTGCTGATATATATGTTGATGATTATGAGAAGATTTATCAATTAAGCAAATTAAATCGAGATATTAATAATTCTCTTGATGATTCTACTACTTTAGCAAGCAAAGGTAAATTAAGAGATATTCAGAAAGAAATAAATGATCTCCAAGAGAGTGGAGTAGAAGTTAGTCAATATGATTTAGACGTACTTCGTAAAAAATATGAAATGGCATTAGCATATGAACAATGGCAAGATGCATAGAATGCAAAAACAATTGTTCGTATGCAAAGAGATAATGAAGGTAATTATGGTTATGTTTATACTGCGGATTAGGCTGATGTGGAAGCTGCAGAACAAAACTATGAAGATAAACTTCATGAAATGCAGGTATTAAATGCTGAATATATTCAAAGTTTACAAGAATAGATTATACAAGCATAGCAAGATTGCGCGGACGCATTAGCGAACCTTCGCGCAGAAGATTTTGCAAGTTATGAAGAATATCAAGATGCAATAGAACAAATTCGTAAAGATTATACAAAACGTGTTGAAACATTATCTCAATAGATGGAAAATGCTATGAATAATAATCGTGATCTTTATGAAAATGATTGGATGGCATATTCTTAGGCTACTGGATATAAAATTTCTGCTGATGAAGATTATATAGATAGATTTGATGAAACTGTATATGCCCAATTAACTGGTTTTGAAACAATGCAAGAAGCTCAAGATGCTTTTGTTGAAGCAGTTAATGATGCTACTGATTTAGCTGCTGAAAATTGGGAAGATTGGTATATTCGTACTAATACTGCTCTTGATGATGCTAGTTTATCTATGCAAAATTATGCTGATGAAGTTGGAGATAGAGTAGAACAACTTGGTGAAGAAGCTGAACGTGCAGAAGAAGATGTTTGGAATATGTCAGATGAATTTTCTGATGCTTATTCTAATATTTCTGATACTGTTGGAAACTTTTTAGATGAATATAGTAATTATATTGATGCAATGATAGAAGCTAATCAAGAATTAGTTGATTCTATTAATCAAGTTATTGCCGCCTATGCTGAATTAAGTGGTATGGAAAGCGGTGGTGACATGGGAATGATGGAACCAGATGATTATGAATGGATTAATTTAAAAGAAGGTACAGGAGAATATGATTGGCATTATAGAAGTCAATCTACTGGCCAAGATAAAATTGGTGATTTTGATGCTGATTATACTCATGATGGAACAACTTATAGAGCTAGTTATAAAACAGATGCTTCTGGTAGTGTATTAGCTTCTGATACAAATTTTGAACACAATGGAAAATTTGGTATGATAAATGAAAGAATTGTAAATTCAATGGATAATAATACTAAAGCTACTCAAAATCTTTCTAATAATCTTGGTGATTGGGCTAGAGCACAAGGATATGCTGTTGTAGGTATGGCTAGTGGTGGATATACTGGTACTTGGGGGTCACAAGGAAAATTAGCCATGTTACATGAAAAAGAATTAGTTCTTAATGAAAAAGATACATCAAACATTCTTTCTGCTGTTGATATGATTAGAGCAATTTCTAATACAATAGATTTAAATGCACTTGCGGCCGGATCTGCCTTCGTAGGACGAAGCTCCGCGATTCTTTCTTCTCTTGGAGGAAAAGATAGTTTAGAGCAAACTGTTCATATTACAGCTGAGTTTCCATCTGTAAATGATCATAATGAAATTGAACAAGCATTAAGTTCTTTAATTGAAAGAGCTGCTCAATTTGCTGGAAGAAAAAAATTTTGATATATAAAAGGGAAGAGAATTTAATATTCTCTTCCCTCTTTTTTATTTTATCGGGCAATTATAATTAATAAAATTAGTTATAATTTGATAAAATATAGAATATGGAGAGAAAGGAGGCCGATGAATGGCAAAAGATTATGCTGATATACTTTTAAGAGCAATGTAGACTATATCTGATGCAGCAGTATCTTCATTAAGCTATGATAAAACTGTTATATGTCATATTATTGATAATTCAAAAGCAGAAGAAGGATAGTATACTGTTTCTGATGGATCATCAACTTTTTATGCTTATAGTGATAATATAGAATATAAAAAGAATGAAGCTGTTTATGTAAGTATTCCGCAAGATGATTTTTCAAAGTCTAAATTAATTACTGGAAAGTATATTGCTGATGAGGATTCAAATTAGTATCGTTATAAAGCTCCTTGGGAACGTTTTATAGATATGACTAATAATTTGATTCCAGTTTCTTCAACAAATGAATTTAAAATTAAAGCCAATGATAGTATAACTAAAAAAACTATTGCTCGAGTATAGATTACAAATGGAACACAATATACTCGATTGGGCCTCAAAGCAGATTTTAAAACTTATTTATCTGCTTATAATGTAGTTAGAGGATCTTTTGGAATTGGATTGAATATTATTTATGAAATTCAATTAACATCATAGACTCCTCCTATTACTAAGAAAGTAA
>JAJBWD010000325.1:0-3316 GCA_032907345.1 Bacillota bacterium
AAAAGTGCTGCCATGGTTGATTCTTCCAAAATAACAGCTGATGAAAAATCAATAAGCGATGCAAAATCTAAAATATCAGATGATGAGTATACATTAACAGATGCTAAGACAGCTCTTTCAGATGCCCAAGATGCAGCAGATGGGCAAACTGTAATATCACCTATATCCGGAACAGTAACAGCTGTTAACAATTCTAATGGTGATACACTGCAGGTTGGTAAAAGTGTAGTTACAGTAACAGATATGAACACATTAAAAGTTAATGTTTCAGTAGATGAACTGGATATAACATCTGTAAAGGCAGGGCAGACTGCAGCTATTACATTTGATGCTTTAACAGGAAAATCTTTTACAGGCAGCGTTGAATCTATAGCACAGACAGGAACAACTTCCAATAATGTAACAACTTATGATGTGGTTGTAAGTATAAGCAAACCAACAGGAATAAGACTCAGCATGAATGCCAATGTAACAATTGCAATAGTAAGCAAAAATAATGCACTAGTAATTCCGGAAGAAGCATTGGTTGAAGTTAACAGCAAAAAATACGTAAGAGTCCAAAGCAGCGGAGCATCCAGCGGGCAAAACACAAGCAGTTCAGCAAGCTCAACTGGCTCAGGCAATCTGGTGGAAATTAAAACAGGAATAGAAACTGAAGACTATATAGAAGTAACCAGCGGTGTTTCTGAAGGGCAGAATATATTAGTTCAGCTGGCATCCAGCAGCAGCAGCCAGTCTCAGGGTATGGGCGGCGATATGGGCGGCATGGGCGGCGGCCCAAGCGGAAACATGGGAGGGGGAACTCCACCCAGTGCTCCAGGAGGAAATTCAAACGGCGGCAGTTCAAAATCCGGTAATTAAATAAGCTATACTTTGCAGGAGGTGAATGCGGTGGAAAAATCAAACAAGGATTACTTGATTGAAATGAGGAATATAGAAAAAGTATACAAAATGGGCAGCGGCAGTTTTAAAGCTTTAGGAGATGTAAACTTAACAATATCCAAAGGTGAATACGTGGGAATTGTAGGACCATCTGGTGCAGGAAAATCTACCCTTATGAATATTATGGGATGTCTTGATAAACCAACCGGCGGAGAATATTTTCTAGATAGTTTAGATACAAATTGTAATGATAATAAACTTGCGGAAATAAGAAACAGAAAAATAGGTTTTATTTTTCAGAACTATAATCTGCTTATGAAGGCAAGTATTCTGGATAATGTATTATTACCATTGTTGTATTTAGGATATACAAAAAAAGGAGCAAAGGAAAAAGCAAAGGAAACGCTGGAAAAAGTAGGTCTTGGGTCTCATATGAAACATAAACCATCAGAGCTTTCCGGTGGACAGATGCAGAGAGTTGCCATAGCAAGGGCACTGGTTACGGATCCGGAAATCATATTGGCAGATGAACCAACAGGAGCACTGGACAGCAAAACCGGAGCAGAAGTTCTTAAAATGCTGGCAGACTTAAATCATGAGGGAAATACTATTGTAGTTATTACTCATGACAAAGGAGTAGCTGCCCATGCTAAAAGAATGATTACAGTAAAAGACGGATGCATCACATCTGATGAACTTAATGATAAAGAGGTGTCAGCATGAGGATTACAGAATTAATAAAAATAGCTCTTATATCTGTATGGAGCAATAAAGTACGCTCCTTTCTCACAATGCTGGGAATAATCATAGGCATTTCCTCTGTAATTATCCTGGTGGGAATTGGCAACGGTACAAAGCAGAAGGTAAGCGATCAGATAAGCAGTTTAGGAACTAATCTGATAACAGTTAATGTTACAAGACGAAATATCGACATTACTGATGAAGAACTGGCAGATCTTAAAACTAAACCGGGAATAAAAGAAATAGCGCCACAGATTTCATCCAGCAACGTTAATGTTAAAGCCGGAAGTAAGTCCAGTACTACAACAGTAGAAGCATCTAATGCAGTTTATGCCGAGATTAAAAAGTATACGGTAAGTCAGGGCAGATTCATAACCGAAAGAGATGTAAATAACAGGTATAATGTGCTGGTAATAGGAACTGAAACTGCAGAGAATATTTTTGGTTATACAAACGTAGTTGGTCAGACAATGTATGTTAACGGTATTCAGTTTAAAATAGTGGGAGTTCTTGAATCTGAAGGAACTTCGACAACAGGTACCAGCGATGATAAAATAATACTTCCAATATCAACAGCACAAAGAGTTTTGAAAACTTCCAGGGCAAGTACTTTCTATATAGAAGCTGAAAGCGAAGATACAGTTGATACAGCAATGTCATATCTGAAAATGTTCTTAAATAAAAAATGCGGTCTTGACAATCTTGCTGAAAGTACAACTACAAACAAATACTATAGAGTGTTAAGTCAGACAAGTCTGCTTACCACAGCTACAGAAACAACCTCTGCCATGACGAACATGCTTTCAGGAGTTGCGGCTATATCACTTGTAGTAGGCGGAATAGGTATTATGAATATAATGCTGGTTTCAGTTATTGAAAGAACTAAGGAAATAGGAACAAGAAAAGCAATTGGAGCTAAAAGAAGGACCATACTTACCCAGTTTTTAATTGAAGCTGCAACGGTAAGCGGAATCGGAGGAATATTAGGAGTCATAGTTTCCTATATAGGTGCATATATAGGAAAGACATTTTTCTCCACATCAATTATCATATCACAGGATATAGTAATTGCAGCCTTTGCCTTCTCTGTACTTGTTGGCTTGGTATTTGGAATTTATCCGGCAAGTAAAGCATCAAAATTAAATCCAATAGATGCACTGAGATTTGAGTAATTAATTTAAGGTATTAAAGCAGAGCATATCATCAATTGATGGTATGCTCTGCTGCTTGTTTGATTATGTTAATTATGACTAAATTTGACTTATATATACTGTTCCGTAGCGAATTATTACAAATATATAATGGGACATGGAATAAACTAAGAAACGCTGCCAAGCATATCAATATATAGATAAGTGAATAATAGGAAGATATTTGGAGAAAAATCAAGATAAATTTAAAAAATGAACATATAATTATTTAACTTAAGCAATATTTATGATAGAATACTTTTTGTCGCCAAACGGCAGCCAAGTAAATTGATAACAAATAATTAAAAATTTACTTGACAGATATTAAAGGGTATGATATCCTATAATAGTCGCAAAAACGACAAGAACCTTGAAAATTGAACAGAGAACTAAACCAGTTGATTCAAAAAATATACATGAGTTTGATTAGACTTTTAAATTAAGAGTTTGATCCTGGCTCAGGACGAACGCTGGCGGCGTGCTTAACACATGCAAGTCGAGCG
>JAJBWD010000326.1:0-5194 GCA_032907345.1 Bacillota bacterium
AAAATTATCCATTTCTTTATACCATAAAGAAATATCATTTTTAAACCGATAATATTTATTCATCGGTCTTTCTTCGCCTTCTTCACCACTTAATCTCATAAGACCATTCGCATCGGCCATTTCAAGAACATTTTGTGGCTTCAACATTTTTGCAACCTGAGAACCTACTTGTGAATCAAACTGGAATGTGTTTAAAACTGATACATTTCCTAATGCATCCCATATTCTTTGATCATTTAGTGGAATAACATTTGGATGAAAATATTTATCATAAACTTGTCTTAAAGTTAAATCTTTTTCAATCTTACCATCTTTTTGAAGAAGTTGAATTGCTTGAACTAATTTATCTTGAACTTCAGTTACAAGAAAATCATATTTTGTTAATCCAAGATATTCATCATCATGAAGATCAAATTGAGTTGTAATTTCTCCTTTTGGAGTTTTCATAAAAGCACAATGCTCAAATGGATCTCCATCAAATAAAATAACTCCACTTGCATGACTTCCTCTATGGTTAATTAATCCTTCAATAGATACAATAATATCTAATAATCCAGGATAATTATTTACTTCTCTAATAAAAGAATGAACTGGATCTCGACCTTTTTCTGGATTACCATAAACAACATCATGAACACTCCATAAAAATCCTCTTTCTTGTGGAATCATTGATGACATATACTGTGCTTCATCAACATCAATTCCATCAGGATAATCTTCACTTCTATATCCACGACAAGCTGTTAAAATTGCACTTTTTGTACCTTCTGTACCAAATGTTGCAACTAATGAACATCCAAGATTTTCTTTTGCCCATTCTGCTACATTTTCATTAAAATATGCTTTTCTTTCTTCTTTAATTTTATTTAAAATCAATGGACGTTTACTTGGACAAATATCAATATCAATATCACCAAGTTCAATACGTTCATCGTTTAAATATCTGAAGAAAGGTAAATCCCATTCAATCGGATCAAGTTGAGTAATACCCATAAGATAATGATTTAATGCTGCACAAGAAGAACCTCTTCCTGCACCAACCATTGAACCACAATCCCAAATTAAATCAATATAATGTTGAAGAGTATTAGGATAACGAAACATATTTGTTTCAAGTTTTTCACTAATAACACTTTTTACTCGTGCTTCTTCTTCTAATTCTTTATAATAAATTGAAGCTTTATTACTATCTGCAATTCCTAATTTATATAATCTATCAATACATTGATTTACCCAATATCTATTTTGAATATCATCATCATGAAGCATATTACTTAAATGAGGATAATCAGGATTATCTTCTCCTACTCCATTAGTTGTTATCCAATAGGTTTTTGGATAATCTTTTACTTCTACTGTTGGAATATCTTGTTTATGAAATAAAGAATATTTTGTTATTTTATTTTGAATTTCAAGACTATTATCTAAAATTTCAAATATAAAATCTTTATCAAATGAATAACTTAATAATTCTTCTACTTCATCACTATTCATTAAATAAGTAAACTCATAAAATGAATCTACTTCTCTTTCTCCACCCTTTGAATTTAAATATGCTTTATGAACAGGTCTATCTTCTTTTGTAAGATAATGAGCATCTGTTCCAATACACATTTTTATATTATATTTATTAGCAAATTCTTTTAATTGTTTATTTACAGAAATTTGTTCTTCATTTGAAGATGGAGCACATTCAATATAAAAATCATCTTTAAATAAATTATAACAAAACTCAATAAAATTTTCTGCTTGATTTTCATATATTAAAGCATTATTAATATCATTTACTTCTAATACTTTTCCTCTCATTAGAAGATTTGTTCCTAATTCTCCACCAATACATGCAGTTGTTGCAATTAAATGGCCTGGATATTTATGAACTATTTCTTCTAATTCAGATTTTAAAGTAGGAACTCTTTCAAGCCCTCTATCCATATATGAATAATACCAGGATTGAGAGCTTAATTCACGAAGTGCTTTATGACCAATAGCATCTTTAGCAATTAAAATAAAATGATAATATTTTTGTCCATTATCTCTTGTATTTGTTAAATAAATTTCATTTCCAAGAGCTACTAAAAAATCTGGATCTTCTTTATAAATTTCTTCTGCAACTTTTAATGCTTCTACATGACCAGATAAAATTTCATGATCGGTAATAGCAATACCACTCATGCCTAATTCATGAGCCTTTTTTATCAAATCTTTTGGACGATTGATTGCATCCAAAAGACGAACATTTGAATAAATTGTATGAGCATGATTATTAAAATATTTTCTCATATTTTTCCTCATAATTTTACTTTATATAAAAATTATATCATATTTTTATATAAAAATCAAACAGAGCGGATGGCTTGCGAGCCCCCGCTCAAAAGACCTCTTAAACTAGTGGCCGCAGTTATTTATTAAATAACTTCCCATTCTTTGAGTTTATTTTTAATCATAATTCCAGTAGCTTCCATATCTCCATGAGCATCTCTATAAATATTTATTAATTGCCCAATATAATATTCCCATCCCTAATAAACTCTAAAAGTAGGTATTAATTCAGCTCCATTAGTATAAATTTCTTCTTTATCAGTAAATGAATAAAATTTAATATATTCCTAAAATTTTAAAGGCATATTCATAGTATCTGCCATATTAACTCCTTAATATAACTAATTTTTCTGCTGCTCGAGTAGCGGCAGTATAAAGCCAGCGTGCATGTTCAATTTTATTAAATGGAAAATTTTCTTCATATACTAATACTTTATCCCATTCACTACCTTGTGCTTTATGAACTGTTATTGCATAAGCATATAGAAAATCTTTTGGCACCAAATCGCCATATTGTTTTTTCATTTTATTAAGTTTATATTCTAATCGCCAATCAGCAGATTTAGTTTCTGTTTGAAGCATATTATAATCTAAATTTATTTTAGCATAAAAATCTTGAACTTCAGGAATTTCTATATCTGTTTGTATTACATCAAAATATTCTTTTTCTTTTCTTAAAAACCAAGGCAGAAAAATTTTCTTTTTTTGTGGATTAATTAAATATCCAATACTTCCATTGATAAGAGGGTCGCCGCAATTAAAACTTCCATCTTCTGGATCCCAATAATTTCGAGTACAAATGACTTTATCTCCTTCTTCTGGTTCAGGACCTTTTCCTAGCATTTCTCGCATTTCTTGATTTATTTCTGCTCGTCTAGCATTTGTTCCTGTAAGAATTTGATCTGCCCAACTATACATACCAAAAGTTAAATCTTTATGATGAAGTATTTTTACAGTATCACTACTTCCATAAGAAATTTTTTCTTGATTACGAATTTGCATAGTAAGTCTAATAATATCTGATTCTTGTGCTTGTCGCATTATTTCATCAAGAAAAATATGCGGATGGTCAAGGAGATGATTATCATCATTTTTATCTATTGGAGGTAGCTGAAATGGGTCACCAAGAAAAATTACATATACTTTATGTGCTAATAAAATATCTATTAATTCTTTCGGTGCCATTGAGCATTCATCTACTACAACAATAGTATAAGGAATAGTAGGTTTTATCTTTCGGTAAAAACCACCGGCTTCACGAGGAATTGATTCATACAATAGGCGATGAAGAGTACATACATTTCTATTACCTTTTTTTCGAAGTACTTCTGCTGCTTTTCCAGTGAAAGCAGCATAACATACTTTACTTTCATCAACATCTAATGCAGAAATAATAAAACGTACTAAAGTAGTTTTACCACTACCAGCATATCCAGATATTACAGTATATTTTTCTCCATCTTTATGTCTCTGAATCGCTATTTTCAGTCCCTGCTCCTGTTTCGCTGTTAGAATCATTTAAATTTTCCTCATTTACATTTGCATAATAATGTTTTACCTAACTAGTTAAAAGAGAAGCATATGCCATTCCTTGAATAAATCCATCTTTAAATAATGGTTCTTCTCCATTTTGCATATTTTTAATTATTTCTTTAAATTTACCATTTGTAATATTGTTTAAAATTCCACTCTAATATTCTTGTTGATCTATTAAAATCATCATTATAATATTCCTTTCTTACCAAATACAGTAATAAGCTGCATTTGTGCGTAAATAAACTCCATTTCCTTGTTTGAATTCTGCTTGAAAGAGTACATTATCAGGCAGTTGAGATCCATGAGTTAAAAGATAATCTGCAGCATCCCAAGCCATTTGTTTTGGTTCTTTTTTAAAATTTCCATCCCAATAACACATATATTGAATACCCCACCTTCGATCAACTATAACATCAATAATTGCATTTGGATAATGAGGAGATTTTACTCTATTTAAAATTACAGAGCCAGTATATAAATGATCTTCCCAAGAAGCTCCTTCCATTTCTCCGTTAATAGCATGAGCTAACCAATAACGTTTATCTGGGTCAATAGTAATTTTTGAATCAGACAAGTATTCTGAAGCAATATAATAGTTATTTTTATCTTCCCATAAAATTTCAGACCATGTATCATCATAATCTTTAATTTTATTAATTTCTGTATTTATTAAAACAGTTGTTATAATTTCTGCTTCTAACGAAGGTTCTTTTCGTATATTAACATTAGTTGTTGTATATTTAATTGTGGTCGTTGCATTAACTGGAGCATCTGCTAAAATTATTTCCGATTCTGCGTAGGCAGGCACCGCAATCAATAAACAAAACAACATAAAAATACTAAAAAATCTTTTCACTTTTATTCTCCTTATATTATATAATATTTTTTAATAAAAATCAATCATTTATTTCTAAAAATTCTAAAACTATTTTTTATTTCTAATGACGATTTTTATGACCCATCACCGGCGGGCGAACTGAAAAAGGAGGCTTACTTTTGCCCCCTTCTCATTAAAAATAATATTTTTTACTACCTATAATTTCATAATCTTCAATTTTAATTTGACCAGCAACATTATCGTTCCAGACATTTAAATCACAAGTTCCAACTACATTGATAGTTGTACTTCCTCCTGGAGATGGTTTTAATGATTCATATTCTTCTTCTGAAGCTTTAAATTTAATTAATTCAACTCCATTTGGTAATTTAATTTTTAAGGTAGGTGATTTATTAGGTGACATTAATGTTAAATTATCTTCTGTTACTTCTATATGTTCAATAGCAATTAAAGGCTTTTCTAATCCCTACCCCCATATTTTATTTAATTCAGCAATAC
>JAJBWD010000327.1:0-2571 GCA_032907345.1 Bacillota bacterium
CTTGTTTTTTGCCATACTTTTTAATTGACTTTTTTAATAATTCAATGTCTTCATATTCTATTTCAGTATATGCTTTATTTATATTTATCATGGCATTATATTTAGGAGTCTTATAACACACTTAAATACAACCTCCACAACAAGGATTACAATTCGATAATTCTTTCTCTATTAATAACAAAATTATATCCTTCTGTCTAGAATATTGTTTTTCTAAAAATTCTTCTAAATTTTTCTTATCTTCTTCTGACCATACTAATTCGCCACTTTTAGTATACTCATCCCCATTTTCATCGAAACCTACACTTCCAGTAGAACTAAAACAATAATCTCCTGTAGTATATATCTCTTTTTCACCTATAAATATATGCAATTGTCCATTGCATAAACAAGGGTATTTACCATCATACATTACTTTTATATCATTTACTATTATATTACTTTTTTATACCAAAACAGAATAAATTTTTCATTCTATTAACTCTTATTCTTCATAAGGATCATACTCGAAATATTCTTGAACTGGCATTGGCTTAAAATTATATTTTTCAATTAAATAATCCCCTATATCCCATGTATTTTTCCCTAAAATATTTCTTGCTTCTTCACACAATGCAGAAAATTCTTTATGACTATATTTTTTATCACTTATGATATATGAAAATCCATATACATCATCTTTAGCTTCCTCATTATACCAACATGTTTTTATCTCATAAATATGCATTTCATTCTCCTTAAAATTTAATTTATAATAATTATATCACTATTTCTCCCCTAAAATTTGGAATGAAAACATTCATTTATTCAAACTTTATTTTTCTCAATTTCTCAATCTGCTTTTCAAGACTCTTTACTTTTTTATCTCTCATTTCCTTAGCTCTCTTAATAGCAGCTTCTTTCGTTTTATGCCAATCCTTACCTTCTCCATAATAATTCTCTGACAAGAAATCTTTCGGATTAATTATTTTTATATCATTCTCTCGATTTTCCTTAATTATAGCTTTTTTCTCTTCTATACCATGTGTTAATGCATACTTTGTAATCCATACTGTTATCACTTTTTCTTGGTTGATCATTCTAATTCCTCCCGAATAAAATTTATAACATCATTTTGAAAAATACAATAATCATTTAATATATTGTCAACTTTAACTAAGAATCCCTTTATCGTATCACCTTAACTCCTGTATAAGCACTTATACTAAACTTTTTATTGCTTATTGTCCCAAATATATCACTGTCTTCATCATGTTCTATAATAGCATTATTTTCTTTTAAAAATTTCATTATCTTTGTAGCTTTCTGCAATTATAAAAACCCCTTATTTCCCTTTTATCTCTTCTGCACCTAATCTTTCCATACAATCTTGACAAGCCATTCTAACATAACCAAATCCACTACCATAATGAGTCCTTTTTAATAATCTAACGGGTAACCTAATTCCGCAAAAATCACACCTCAGCATATCTTCTTTATCGTACATCCTTTCTAATATATCTAAAAATTCTCGCTCAGTTTCTATATCCCATACATTGCCATTAATGGCTAATTTTTTTCAGTGAAATCTTTGTTTAACCGTAAACATACTTCATACTCGTCTTCAGAATAATCTTCCTGAAGAATATTTTCCATTATTTTTTTATTACTAGTCGTATACTCCCAAAAAGTAAGTTTTGGATAAATTTTTAATTCAAATCCTTTCGCTTTTAATAATTCTCCTGTTATTTTCATATTATTCTTCCTCCTCTTGAATCTTGTTCCTTAGTATATATTTGATTATATCTATTCCTTAAATATCCAATAAATCCTTGTTTTACTCCAATACTATTCCCTGTTAGTACATTACACCACCAATGATTATTAAATAAGTTATAACAATCTCCATTTTCACAAATTCCAAAAAAATTAATAACATTATCATAATTAACCTTTATAGTTTTCATTTACAATTCCTCCTTTAATTTATTTAAATCAATATTAAGTATCTTTGCAATTTTTATCAATTCATCTGCTGCAAAAGTATCATTATTTATTTTACGATTAAAAGTGTTAACATCCATTTCTATCTTTTCAGCAACCCATTTTTGTGTGCGTCCTTGATTTTTTATTTCTTCTTTGATATATTCTCCTATATTCAATGCTACCTCTCCTTGCTACAATATCTTCTTGCAATTTCATAAAGTATTTCAGGAACAACTACAACTCTACAATCACAATCCCATGATTTATCACCTGTTTTTATGGCTAATTCTCTTCTAATCTGTCTTACCAATGTATCACCACTCATCATTCCTTTTTCTCTATATTCTTGAATTTCTTTAAAACATTGCTTTAATTCTTCCTCAGTTAAACTCTCCATCTTCTGCGTTACAAAATTTCCCATGTTTATACCTCCTCTATATTTTTCTTTATTAATTTTTTTCTATAATTATATTATATACTTTTATCTACAAAAGTCAAGATAAAAATCAACATTTTTGTAGATTTTTTTATATTAAAATAACGATTCTATTTGCCTTGACTTAATGTAAATATTATGATATCATTAATTTTAAATTGAACTGTAAC
>JAJBWD010000328.1:0-2864 GCA_032907345.1 Bacillota bacterium
AAAATATAAAAAAGGGAATTATATGAAATTAAGCAGAAAATATTGGCACAAATATTGCTTTATATATAATTAATGAATAGCTTAATTCATTAATAAAATTGGAGGTATTATTATGGAAAAAGTAAAGGTGATTTTATGGGGATTGGGAGCTATGGGAAGCGGAATGGCAAAAATGCTTCTTAATAAAGAGGGAGTAGAGATAAAAGCTGCCATAGCAAACAGAGCAAACAAAAACGGTAAAGATCTTGGTGAAGTAATAGGCTGTGATAAAAAAACCGGAATTATAATTACTAATGATTATGAAAAGGTTATCAAAGAAGTAAAAGCAGATATAGTTTTATTATCTACTGATTCATTTGTTAAAAGCGTATTTCCACAGTTAAAATTAATAGCTGAAAATAAAATGAACTGTATAACAATAGCTGAAGAAATGTCATATCCTTATTATGATGAAGAGGAATTAGCTAAAGAAATAGATAAGATAGCAAAAGAAAACAATGTTACTATTCTTGGAACTGGTGTAAATCCAGGTTTTGTTCTGGATACTTTAATAATAACATTATCCGCTGCCTGCAGAAAGGTAAAAAATATTAAAGCTTCAAGAATAAATGACTTATCTCCATTTGGCGCAACTGTTATGAGGACACAGGGAGTTGGGACAACAAAAGAAGAATTTGAAAAAGGAATAAAGGATGGAAGCATAGTAGGACATATTGGATTTAGGGAATCAATTCCCATGATTTCAAAGGTACTTGGAATAGATATAGATGAAATAATAGAGACCAGAGAGCCTATAATCTCCAATACTTACAGGGAAACACCTTATGTTAAGGTGGAACCGGGAATGGTTGCTGGCTGCTGCCATATTGGATATGGAATGAAAGACGGTAAGGCAGTCATAACTTTAGAGCATCCTCAGCAGATACATCCGGAGTGTGAAGGAGTAGACACAGGAGACTATATAGATATAGAGGGAGACCCGGATATGCACCTTACAATAAAACCTGAAACACCGGGAGGAATAGGTACAATAGCAGCAGCAGTTAATATGATTCCGCAGGTTATAGCAGCAAGACCAGGTCTTACAACAATGGCAGAACTTCCTCTTCCTCATGCTATAGAAAACAGCTTTGTATCCCAGACAGATTTCTATAAAAATGGGGTGAAATAGTTGATAAGAAAAGGTACTTATGTTGAAATAGAAGAAATTGTTTTAAAGCCAGAAGAGCGGGCAAGCCACCTGCCGGAGGATACTAAGGCTGTCCCTCTTAAGGTTTGGATAAGGGGCTTTTGCCAAAACGACTGTGAAACAGGAGAAGAGGCTGAAATAGTTACAGCTACCGGACGATTAGTTAAGGGAATAGTCACCCAGGAAAAGCCAAGATACACTCATGATTATGGTGAATATGTTGAGGAAATAGAAAATATAGGAAAACAAGCAAGAGAAATATTAGGGGTGATTTAATGAATAAGTACGAAGAGCTTATGGCCAGAAAAAATGAAATAATGAAAAAATCAATTGGCATGGATTATTCTAAATACGAAAAAGGTAAACTGTCCTTCAATTATGAGGAAATGATGAAGGATACCGGCTATTCCTTAAGCGATGTTATAAGAATCCAAAGTGACGCCGGAGTTGGAAACACCCCACTTCTTGAACTTAGAAACATAACAAAACTGGCAAGAAAGGTATCAAAGACCGGAAAGGCAGCCAGAATATTTATAAAAGATGAAAGTGCAAACCCTTCAGGCAGTTTTAAAGATAGAAGAGCAACGCTATCTGTATATGATGCAAAAATAAGAGGATATAAGGGGGTTGCCTCAGCAACCTCCGGTAATTATGGGGCAGCAGTAGCAAGCCAGGCTGCTATGAGGGGTTTACACTGCATTATAGTTCAGGAAGCCTATGATTCAAGGAAAATAGGACAGCCGGAAATACTTGAAAAAGGAAGAAAGTGTGAAGCATTTGGAGCTGAAGTTTTAAGGCTTACTGTGGGACCTGAGCTTTTTTATACCTATCTTAAGGTTTTAGAAGAAACAGGTTATTATAATGCTTCACTTTATTCCACTTATGGCGTTTCAGGAGTAGAATCTTTAGGATATGAAATTGCTATAAACTGCAGAGAAAGATTTGGCAGAAATCCTGATGCAGTTGTTGTAACTCATGCCGGTGGAGGAAATGTCACCGGGACAGGGAGAGGTCTTATTAAAGCAGGAGCATCAGATACTAAGCTGATAGGAGCTTCAGTTAATTTAAAGGGACTTCATATGGCATCAGATAATGATTTTAACAAGAAGTCCTTTACTACAGGACATACTGGATTTGGTATCCCCTTTATGACAAATCCGGACAGATCAGATGTTCCAAGATCAGCTGCAAGACCTCTCAGATATCTGGATAGATATGTGACAGTAACTCAGGGTGAAGTTTTTTATACTACTGAATTATTAGCTCAAATTGAGGGAATGGAAAGGGGCCCTGCAGGGAATACATCCCTGGCAGCAGCTTTTGCTATTTCCCAGGAAATGGAAAATGACCAAATAGTAGTAGTTCAGGAAACAGAATATACAGGAGCAGGAAAACATATACTACCACAGCTGACATTTGCAAAGAAAAATGGAATTGATGTAACTCTTGGAGACCCTAAAGATGAAATACCTGGAAAGAATATAGTAATTCCGGATCATCCATCTAAAATTTATATAGAAAATCATGATTTGAATGATTACAGAAAGTCATATATTAAAAATGCTGCTATGAAAATATCCGGAAATGAAATCTTAAAAACCGATTTAGATTTTCTGTCTGAGGAAACAAAACAGAATAAAGAGCAGGTTGCCAGAATATTGCAGGAATTAAATAT
>JAJBWD010000329.1:0-3958 GCA_032907345.1 Bacillota bacterium
GGAATAATATTAGAAATTGATCAAGGTGAAAAGATATTAAAGAATAAATTCTTTTATAATTCTAAGGAAGGAATAAAACAACAAATAGATTTAGATTTTATTTTAAGAGAAATGTCACAAGATATATTAAATGAAATTTATAATTATCCATTAGATTCTGCTAAAGTAATATTAGCAGGGGGCGGAAGTTATATGTTTAATGATTATATAAATAGCAATATAAAAGGAGTGTTTCAAATTGAAAAAGGAGAATTTGCTAATAGTTTTGGTTATAAAAAAATTGGGCAAATATATTTTAAAGAAAAGTAAAACATGTTCTCATATCCTTTTATAATAGAGGTTATATTATGGCTAAAATTATAACTATATCATTTAAAGAAAATGAAAGAGATATTAAAATATATGATTATCTTAAATCTAGAGGTGATAAAAGTAATTTTATTAAGGATTTAATAGAACAATATTTAATATCTAATGTTATTAATACAAATGATAATTTATTGAACATTAAAAATGATAACAATATTGTACAAGATACAATTATAGAAAATAAAGATACTAAAGATAAAGTAATAGAAGAAAATACAAATGATAAATTAAATGAAATAAAAAATATTATGTCTACATTTGGAGGATGATTTATGTTTAGTTATTTGTTTAATTCAATTCATTTATGGTATAAAGCTCATATAGCTATATATGTATTATATACTGATATAGTACCATGGTTTGCTCTTATATTCTCTTTATTATTTTTTAGTTGTATGATTACAGAAGATAATGTAAATAAGGTAACTGGAAAAAATAATTGTATAAAAAGATTTGTGAGAAAAAAATAATATGTTATTTTGGAGATCTAAAATAAATAATAAATTATATAAGATTTTTGCTAATTGTGGTATTTATAATAAAGAATTTTATACTTTTAAAATAAAAGATATAGAAGAGAAAGAGTTTGGATATTCTTTAAAATTATATAATGTTCCAGGTCTTAGTTATGACTTAATAGAAGATAATTTACAGAGTATACAAGATTCATTTCCTTGTTTATTAGAATATTCAAGGAATCATTTAAAAGGTTACTGTAGTTTAAATATTATTACTAAAGATTTCAATAAGAAACCTTTTGATATAGTTAAAATAAAGAATCCTTTTGAAGTATTTGCAGGTTATGGAGTTAATGGAATGCCTATTATTATTAATCTTGATAAATTTCCTCATATATTAATTGCAGGTATTACAGGTAGTGGAAAAAGTAGATTATTATTAAGTATGGTGTTAAATATATTATTGAATAATAATAATGCAAAATTATATTTAACACAAATAGGTAAGTTTGATTTTGAATGTGTTAGATATGCTAATAATGTTGTTGATTATGCTACTACATTAGAAGATGCTAATACAATGTTTAATGATTTATATTTAGAAGCAGAAAGAAGAGAAGAATTATTTAGAAAAAATAAAGTTATAAATATTGCTGAATATAATAAAAAATTCAAAGATAAACAATTATCTAGAATATATAATGTTTGTGAAGAATTTTCTCTTTATATGCCATCTGATGATGATAGTGATGAAGAAAGACAATTAAAACAAACATGTTATGCAAAATTATTAAAGTTAGGTAAATTAGGAAGATCTGCAGGTATAAATTTGATAGGATGTTTACAAAGAACTACTGCAGATAATCTTAATCCTACTTTAAAACAATTATTAGTTAATAAAATTGTATTAAATCAAGGAGCTTCTAAAATATCTTCTAGAAATGTATTAGAAAATGATTTAGCTGTAGGATTGCCTACAGGAGAAGCTATTTATTTTAATGGTAATGAATATAAAAGAATTATTGCACCTTTTATCGGAGATCAAGAAATCTGGGATTTAGGAAAAAGATGTGGTTATAAGAAAAAGACATATAAGTCTAGAATGAATAAAGAAAAATCTAATCCTTTAAAATCTAATAATAAAATTAAACATAAAGATGTTATATTTGATAATCCTTTTGCTAAAGTAGATCCTAATATGGTATTTATAGATAAAACATTTTTACCACCTATAGGACAAATGGAGAAGGCTCATATAACACCTAAAAAAAGAAAAGGGAGATTAGATTGATATGATTAAAAATTATCTTAATATAATTAGATTTATAGAGAATTATGGTATGCTTACTGCTAAACAAGCAGGTAAAATATTTTGTAATGATAAAAAGTATCCTACTTTACAATCTAATGTTAGATTATCTACATTAAAAAAGAAAAAAATTTTAAAGAGTACTATTTGTACTCCTAGTAGAGAATTTGCTTATTATATAGATAAAAAGCCTAATTATCATAAGAAATTATTGATAGATTTATATGCTGAATTAGTTTCATTAGGTATAGAAGTTATAGACTTTAGATTTAATAAGTTTAATTTTCCTATAAGAGTTTTTCCAGATGGTTTTCTATTATATAAATTTAATGGACATAAATATGCTATGTTTATTGAAATTGATTTTACTCATGAACCTAGTAATGAAAGATATATAGAATTATATAAAACTAGCTATGTTCAAGATACTATTGGAGGTTTTCCTCTGATAGTTAGAGTAAATAATAAAAATAGAAAAGACATTTGTGATATTATTGAAGTTATTTATATAGATTTTGATTTATCTAATTTAACTAAAAAATTGCTTTGTTAATGTAATAAAATATTAAGATAATATTTTAATATTAAACTCATTTTAAATTATGTTATATCAATGTATATAGCATAATAAACATATATATATATTATATTGTTATATATATTATTAAATATATATATTTAATCTGCTTATTATTTATTTAAAATATATTAACGAAAGTTAAAATCTATTCCAAATACAAAGGAGATATTTAATATGCAGAACAATAATAAAAATTACAGATATGATTTAATAAAAGAAGCACAATTAAAGAAAAAACATGAAACACCAAAAGCAAAGAGATTTTTTGTTTCTTTAATTTTAAATATTATTATTCTTGATTTAACTATTTTCATCACTACTGGTATTGACGTTATTACATGTATCTATACTTATTTTTCATTAAAATAGTGGAGGTATATGTATGTTAGAATTATTGTTAATCAAGTGTATAGTAGTATTTATAATTGTTCCTATATTATTTGTTGTTATGTTATATTTTTGTTATTATATATACAACAAGATAATACATTTTAAATAGAGTGGATTAATTTCTACTCTATATTTTTTTATTTTAAGGAGAATTCTTATGTATGAATATTATAGAAAAGTTAATAAAGAAGAACATATGCTTTTTGCTAAAGAAATAGCTATTAAATATGGAATTTATACAGTAAATAATTTACCTCATTCTAGATTAATATCACATATATTAATGGAAATTAGATTACATACAGCAGATTGTGAACAGTTATATTATAGTACAAGAAATGGATTAGCTAAGGTATATCCTGCTTATATTTATAAGCAAGTTAAAAAATATTTAAATGAATATTCATATAAAGAAAATGATAGAATGGTTTATATGAATGGTTATGGTAAAAATGATAAGTCATATTATATTATAAAAAAAGGAGAAATTTGATATGAAAGATATAGAATATGAAATATATATGAGAGGTAATGAAAAAAGAGTTAAATTTTTGAAGCCAGAAAGTATAAGTAATAAAGATTATTGCGTTAATAAGGATGAAAATAAAGAAGAGAGGAATGATTATAATTATAGTTTCGAAATTGTGCAGGTATTAAAAAATGATAAACATACTCCTTTAATAGTATAAAAGAATTGATTGTGAATTGTCTTATAAGTATAATTATATTTATATATACTATACAGATAAGAAAGCGAAGTGTAACTAAAGATGAAAGTAATGATAAATCAAGAAACAATAAAAAATAAAAGTGATTGTTTAAAAAATATATCTCTAATTAAAAATAATATAA
>JAJBWD010000330.1:0-11525 GCA_032907345.1 Bacillota bacterium
AAAAAAAAAGATTAAAGACAAATCTAAATTAGAAAATGAAAAATATATATCAAAAATGAAGGATAACATTGAAAAAGATATTAGAAAAAAATTTATAAAAAAATATGAAGATAATTTAAATATTACTGAAGAACAGAAGCGTAGATATGTAAAAACATATTCTAATATAATTCAAGATAAGACTAAAAAGATAATGAAATATTATAATACTGGGAATGTGGGAACATTAGATCAGCAAATTGTTCAAGGGGATTGGAAAAGAGATAAAGAAAAGATATTAAATTTTGAATGTCGTTCACCTGAATATAAAAAAGATATGCCAGTTTGTATAAAAAATAATAATTATAAATTGTCAAATAACAACGGATATTTTATAGAGATAGGATTTTTTAGTCAACCAGGATATGAGAAATATAATTTTAAAAATGGTACTTATTTAAAATTTCAAATAGATAAATTAGATAGAAATAAGAAATCTATTATTAATAAAATAATTAATAAAGAATATAAACAGGGGGTTATACAATTATCTATAAATAAAAAAGATAAAATAAAATTAATTATATCTTATACTTTTGAACCTAAAAAACAATATTTAGATTATAATAGAATATTAGGAATAGATGTTGGTATTGTAAATACTGCTACAATGCAGATATATGATAAAAATTATAAACAATATGATTGGTTAGATTATAATGATTGTATGATCAATGGACAAGAAGTAATTAAATTTAGACAACGAGTTGAAGCGAGAAGAAAACAAATGCAAATCTCAAATAAATGGTGTGGAGAAGGTAAAATAGGGCATGGAAGAAAAATTCGAATGAGATCTGTATGGAAAATAGGAGATAAAATTAATAAATTCCAAGATACATATAATCATAAGATTAGTAGATATATTATTGATTTTGCAATTAAAAACAACTGTGGTACAATCCAAATGGAAAATTTAAGTGGATTTAGTGAATCTGCAAAAGATAAATTTCTTAAAAATTGGTCTTATTATGATTTACAACAAAAGATAAAGTATAAAGCAGAACAAGAGGGTATAGAAGTTATTTTCATTAACCCAATGTATACTTCACAAAGATGTAATGAATGTGGTTTTATTGATAAAAAAAATAGAGATTGTAAAAAAAATCAAGCAAAATTTGAATGTATAAATTGTGCCAATGGACATGTCAATAAAAATAATAAAGGCATTGTAAATGCAGATATTAATGCTGCAAGAAATATTGCTTTACCAGATATAGAGGAGATTATATTAGAACAGCTAAAAACACAAAGTATTATAAATGATGAATATAAAGATATGTATATTATATATAAAAAGAAATTAAATAAAAATAAAGCAGCATAATATATAAATATAATAAAGGTTGATTTCCCATCCTAAAATCGATGAAGTATTATCTAAGTATACATATATAATGATTTAAAAGATAATAACACTCGATAAACCTCCCAACACAATATGGTTGGAAAAAGTTTATGTAAAAGCTGATATTTAGCGAGGTACATAAAATATATATTTTTATAAATGGCTTAATTACTGTAGTTAAGATATAACAGAGTATATATTGAAACCTTGTCTTAGCTTTAATCTGTATTGACACTTTATTTGTTAATATAACAAAGTATAAAAATTTTTAAAACAATAGAAGTTGGTTTTTGTTTTAACAAAATTAATAAAAGCATTGATATAAAAATTAAATAAGAGTAATATAATATATACAACAAAATTAATTAAGGAGTGATTAATTGAAAAATAAAAAAGGATTGAAAAAACCAATTAAAAGATCAAATAGCCCTCCATATTAACAAAGATACATAAAACAACAAAATAAATAAAAATATTGGAGGAATACATATTATGAAATTTCAGGTAAAAAAGGCTGTTAGAGAAAAGATTTATGCTAAAGTTGCATTAATGGGTGCTTCAGGTAGTGGTAAAACATACAGTGCTTTAAAACTTGCTACAGGAATGGCCGATGAAATAGAACAGGAAACAGGTACAAGACCAAAAATATTATTAGGTAATACAGAAAGTTCAAGAGGTCTTTATTATGCTAATGAATTTGATTATGATATCGTTGATATGACACCCCCTCATGCTCCAGAGAATTATGTTGATTTAATAGACTTTGCAGTATCATCAAAGTATGGAATACTTATTATTGATAGTACAAGTGCTGAATGGGAAGGTAAAGGTGGTTGCCTTGATTTGCAGAAACAAGCAGGAGGTAGATATCAAGATTGGGGTAAAGTTACACCAAGACATAATAAATTTATTGATAAATTAGCAGATTCCCCAATACATATAATTGCCACTATGAGAGGTAAAGATCAGTATGTCATGTCTCAATCTGAAGGATATAATGGTAAATCCACAACGAAGGTTGAGAAGGTTGGAGTAGGTGCAAAACAAAGAGAAGGTTTTGAATATGAATTTACTTGTACATTTTTATTAGATGTAAAAACTAATACTGCTGATTCACAGAAAGATAATACGCATATATTTGAAAATGATGGAGCTGTATTATTAAATGAAAATCATGGTACAAAAATAATAAAATGGGCAAATAGTGGAGATGCAAAGTATATTCCACCTAAAAGATCTATAGAAGCTAAGAAAGCCGAACAAAAACAGGATAGTATTGAACAAAATGCACAGAATTTAGAAAAAATAATAGAGGAAATAGATAAAACTGCAAAAGAAAAAGCTAAAATAGATAAAAAGAAAGTGGTTGAAGCAATAAAGATGCATCATAAAAATGCAAACTATAATTCAATTAAAGATAGTAATATAGCCAATGATGTATTAGAAGAACTTAAAAAAATAAAATAAATAGGTGGTATTTTATGCAAGATAAATATGTATCTAGATATGAATTATCTAAACTAGGAATATGTCAAACGGTAAAAGGTGAAGATGTTATAAGTATACCTGTGAAGGATCTTATAAAAGTATTAAAGAATAGTGATTTAATTTTGAAAAATTTAACAGCATTAGTTTCAACAGATATAGGTAGTAAAGAATTAATAAAAATTATAAATAAAATAATAACAAAATAAATAAATTTGGTTGAAGGTTATCCATAAAACCTTCTTATATAAAGGAGATCACATATGTTAAATAAAGTAGTATTAATAGGAAGATTAACGAAAGATGTTGACTTAAAATTCTTACCTGGAAGTGGTGTAGCAGTAGCTAATTTTTCTATAGCAGTAGATAGAAGTTTTAAAAAAGAAGGACAACAAGATGTAGATTTTATTCCTATAACAGTATGGAATAAACAGGCTGAAAGTGCTTCTAAATATATACATAAAGGTAGTTTGGTTGGTATTAGTGGAAGATTGCAGATTAGTAGTTATGAAGCAAAAGATGGTACTAAGAGATATAGAACAGATGTAGTAGCTGATGAAGTACAATTTTTAGATAGTAAAGGTGATAGTAATAGTCAATCCCCCAGTGAATCAAAGAACACGAATGCAGAATCAACATCAGCAGTTGAGGACGATGACATTCCATTCTAAAGATAACTATAATAGGACAGGTTATAATACTTGTCCTAAGTCTTTATATGATGATTATGTATTGTTAACTGCTTATGAATATGAATTACTATCAAAGAATATGGGAGATAGAATTTTACAACATTATATAGATAAATTAAATAATTATATAGGTTCAACAGGCAAGCAGTACAATAACCATTATTATACTATTAAATTGTGGTATGAAAAAGATTTGAAAGTTACTCCTAAAGATAGTAAATTGAAGATTTATAGCTGATAAGGAGGCTGAAACTTATTGATAATAAAAAAAGATGATATAGATAAAGCTAAAAAAAAATTAGGTGATAAAGCTACACAAATTATATCTGAAGGTTTACATATAGATAAATGGAATGAAAATGAATTAAAAGGTTGTTGTCCTTTCCATAAGGAGGACACTCCTTCTTTTAAATGGTATAAAGATAATTCTTGTTTTAAATGTTTTGGTTGTGGTAAAACATTTGATATATTAGATTATTATGTACAATATAAAAATATGTCTTTTATGGAGGCTTGTAAAAAATTATTTGATCAAACTAATATTGTATATGATTTTAGCGATTCAGAAATAAGTAAATTTAAAAGAGATTATAAGTATCCTAAACCAGAAACAAATACAAATACAGATAAAGTAGATAAATATTTAGGTGTTAGAAAAATAAGTAAAAAAACGATAGATTATGCGGGAATAAAACAAGATGAAAAAGGTAATATAGTTTTTGAATATAGAGATGAAAATGATGTATTATTGACTGTAAAATATAGACCTTCACATAAAGTTCCTCATGGTCAAACTAAAACATGGTGTCAAGCTGGGGCAGATACAAGTTTAATTTTGTTTGGTATGAATCAAATAGATACTACAAAACCATTAATTATTACAGAGGGCGAGATAGATAGATTATCTTTAATAGAATGTGGTTTTAAGAATGCTGTATCTGTACCTTTTGGAGCAGGAAATTATGGGTGGATAGAATACTGTTGGGAATGGCTCGAACAGTTTGATAAAATCATAATTTGGGCAGATAATGATGATGCTGGTAAGAATATGAGAAAAGAAGTTATACCCCGATTAGGTGAATGGCGTTGTTATGAGGCTTTTGGTGTTGAAAATGATATAAATTTAGATTTATATAAGTATGGAAAAGATAAGATTGTTGAGATATTAGATAACATACAAGAAGTACCAATTACTGATATAATAGATTATTCTGATGTAAAACCTATTGATTTATCTAAAATGGAAAAAATTAAATCAGGTATTTCTCAATTAGACCGTTTTATTGGTGGATTTTTTCTAGGGACAGTTGATATTATTACTGGTATAAACGGTTCTGGTAAAAGTACCTTTGTAAATCAAGTATGTGTAGCTGAGCCAGTAAATCAAGGATATAAAACTTTTGTATATAGTGGAGAATTACCTACACCAATATTAAAAAATTGGATTGAATTTCCTACTGCTGGAAGAAGACATGTTGAGACAATAGATAGAGGAGAATTTCAACCTAAATACTATAAAGTGAAAAAAGAGGCTATAGACAAAATTAATAAATGGTATAAGGGAAAGCTATTTTTTTATCACAATGATTTGGATAACAGTAAAACACATATATTAGAAAAAATGACTGAATTGGCTAGGAAGTTTGGTTTTAAAAATTTTGTACTGGATAATTTAATGATGATCGATTTAGAATGTTCTGAAGCAGAGAAGTATACTGCTCAGAAAAAATTCATATTAGATTTGATTAAATTTACAAGAAAATATAATGCTGTTATACATCTTATAGCACATCCTAGAAAAATTGAAGCTATAAGACGTTTAACTAAGATGGATATTTGTGGATCAGGAGATATAGGTAATTTAGCACACTATACTATATCTATACATAGAGTAACAGATAAGGAAAAAGAGGGAGTAATGAATAAAAAAGGTGATGGTTGGGTAACAGAGCCAATACAATATGATTGTTTAATTGATTTATTTAAAAATAGATTGATGGGTGTCCAAGATAAAACTATTGGAGTTTATTATGATAATAAAAGTAAAAGATTTTATGGAGATTCAGATGATATTGATAAACAATTCTCTTGGGATACAACAATTTATAAAGATGAATTACCACAACCTGAACATACTAAAAAAACACCATTTGATAAATAAACAAAATAAATAAGAAAAGAGTTGATTTAATGACAAAAGTCCCAGAATTTATTATTGATGAAATGAAATGGTCTTTTAGTAGATTAAATTGTTGGCATCAATGTAAATATAGTTGGTATTTACAATACGTAAAAAAAGCTGATAGTTTACAAAATGCTTTTGCTGAATATGGTACTTTAATGCATGAGACGTTAGAAAAATATGCAAAAAATGAATTACTAGATTTTATGTTACCTGATTATTTTGCAGATAATTTTGAAAAAGCAATAACATATAAATTTCCTCCAAATAAATATGTGGATTTAAGACAATCCTACTATGAAAAAGGTGTAAAATACTTAGAGAATTTTGAAGGATTTGATACATATAAAGAAATTGTAGGAGTAGAAAAGAAGGTAGAATTCAAAATAGGTAAATATGAATTTATTGGATACATAGATTTACTAGTTAGAGATAAGGATGGAAATTTACAAGTAATAGATCATAAAAGCCACAATTTAAAGCCTCGTAGTAATCGAAAGAAGGCTACAAAGGGAGATATCGAATTAGATGGTTTTTTAAGGCAATTATATTTATATAGTATACCTTTATTACCTGAGTATAGACAATTACCTTCATATTTAAATTTTAACGTATTTAGACAAAACTTATGGATACATGAACCGTTTAAGAAAGAAAATTTAGAGGAAGCAAAGCAATGGGCTATAGATACTATAGAAGATATAAAGAAAGCAGAAACATTTCCAGCAACATATGATGATTTTTTTTGTAATCAACTTTGTAATTTTAGAAAAATATGTGGTTTTAAATATGCCAAAGAAAAGGACAAAATAAATAAAAAAAGGAGATGATATTATTAGATATATAAATTATCATAAACATACACATTATTCTAATTTAAAAACATTAGATTGTATAGTAAAACCAGAAGATTATATAAAAAGAGCTATAGAGTTAAATCATAAAGAATATGTTACTACTGAACATGGATGGGGAGGTAATTTTTTAGAGGCTTATACACTATGTAAAGAAAATAATTTAAAATGTATTTTTGGTGTAGAAGCTTATTATGTAGATGATAGATATGAAAAAGATAGGAGTAATTATCATTTAATGTTAATTGCATTGAATAAAAATGGATTTAATGATATTAATAGAATTATTTCTGAATCAAACACATCTGGATTCTATTATAAAAATAGAATTGATAAAGAATTACTATTATCATTAGATCCTAAAAATATTATTGTAACTACAGCATGTATTGCAGGTAGATTATTTAAAACACATAATTATAAAGAAGAATTTTTATATCCTGTTCATAATCATTTTAAAGAACATTTTTATTTAGAGGTACAATCACACTTAGCACAAGCAACTTATAATAATAAAATTATGCAGTTACATTATACATATAATATCCCTATTATACATGCTAATGACAGCCATTATATTTTACCAGGAGATTCTAAATATAGAGATTTATTTTTAAAGGCAAAAGGTATGCTTTATCCAGAAGAAGATAAGTTTATATTAGATTATCCAGATAGCGATGAAATTTTTGATAGATATAAGAAACAGGGAATATTGTCTAAAGAAGAAGTAAAAGATGCATTAAATAATACTCTAATATTTGATCAATGTGAAGATTTAAATTTTACAGATGAAATTAAAATACCTAAAATACATAAAGATAAGGATAGTAATAAATTATTAAAAGAGATATTATATAAAGAATGGGAAATAAAAAAAGAGAGTATACCTATTGAAAAGCATAAAGAATGTATTGATGCTATTGAGTTAGAATTTAAAGTTATTGAAGAAACAGGTATGGCAGATTATTTTATAGATGATTATGAAATAGTAAAAAAAGCAGTTAATAAATATAATGCATTTTTAACTCCTACTGGTCGTGGATCGGCAGTTTCGTTTGTAGATAATTGTATTCTTGGATTCACGCAAGTAAATAGAATTATTAATAACTCTATACCATTATTCCCAAGTAGATTTATGTCTAAAGCAAGAATATTACAAACTCGTTCATTACCCGATTAGAACTTCAATTAAATATGTATATATAAGTTTACTAAAATTTTTATGAAAGGAGGTGATTAATAATATGATAAATAATGAATACTATGTTTATAAATGGTATATAGAAGATACAAATGAAATATTTTATATTGGAAAAGGAAAAAATGATAGATATAAAAGAATTAAAAATAATAAATTTTTTAGAGATATGTATAATACACATAAGTGTAATGTTAGAATAATTTATAATAATTTAACTGAAAAAGAAGCTTTTAAGAAAGAATCTGAATTAATATATTATTATAAAAATAATTTTCCACAATATAGATTAACGAATCAAACTAATGGAGGTGAAGGAACAAGTGGATGGAAACCAACAAAAGAATTTAAGAAAAAGCAATCTAAGATACACAAAGCACAATGGCAAAATCAAGAATTTAAAAATAAAATAAGTAAATTAGTACAAGGTAAAAATAATCCTCTATATAAAAATGAATCTAATCCAAATGCTAAAAAAATTATGTGCTTAGAAACTGGTGGAATATTTGAATGTATAAAATATTGTATGGAAAAATATGATATAAAAAGTGAAAGTAGTATAACAGTAGCACTAAAAGAGAGACAAAAAACAGCAGGCAACAAGCATTGGATTAAAATAAATAATGATAATATAAATTATTTCTTGGATAAAACTAATAGATTTAAATATTTATTAAAATCCATTTTATTAAATAAACGTCAAATAGGAATGATTTGCATAGAAGATAAGACTATTTATAATAATAAAGTTTATTTAGCTAAAGAATTAAAAATTAGTATTCATATAATAAATTATAATATAAATAAATTTGGTAAACTTATTTATAACAATAAAACATATATGAAAATTGAAGATTATGGTCGCATATATAAGTGATTATATATGAAAACCTTGAATATCAGGGGAAGTCTTTAGAGCTTTAATTACCAAGCATTAGAGAAATCAAAATGTGGCTTAAGTAATTATTAAGGTATGGTAATAAGATTAAAGATTAGACAATCCTGAGACATAGACCTAAGTTATTAGTTAAATAAATAATATGGTAAGGTTGCAACGACTACCAAGAGGTATCCGATAGAATATTGACGATAATGGTATAGTCTACTCCCTTAATAAATATCGGGAAACCGAGGGTATAAAGGATTGATTTAAATATGAATAAACAAGAGCCTTTTATAAAGGCAAGTAAAGATGTATTAGGTGATGATAATGTTTATTTTATGATAAGTTATAAACCATTACAAAATTCTTCTGCATTTAGATTATGGTGTAAAGCTAATGATATGGATGTAAATGATTATAATGATATTGCAAAAAATCTTGATGATTATATTGATGATAAAAAATGGAAGAATATTATAGAAGAATCAAAAAGATTTAGAGGTGTTATAGAAAGTGTTTCTCCCTCACCTTGTTCATTCCTGTTATATGATAAACCTATATCAAAAGAAATTGGATTAATCAGAGTAGGAGATCAAAGTAAAAAAACACATGCTCTATGCTGTTGTATGGATAAATATTCTGCTGATCAATATAAATATTTAAAAAATGATTATCTTGTTGTACAAGTACTTAATATTATAAAAGGTACTTGTGATTTAGCTAATATTAAAATCCCTACTTTAAATGAATTAGAAAGTAAATTAGACGAAAAAACTTGGGATATTTATGCTAAAGGTTTAACCGCAACAGTTAATCAAGCTGATAGTGATTTTGCTAGACCATTAGCAATGAAATATAAGATGCATTCTGTTGCAGAAGTAGCTAGATGGGTAGCTGCAATAAGACCAGGATTTGGGAATCTAAGTTCATTTTTAAATAGAGAAAAATATTCTACTGGCGTTCCACAGATAGATGAATTACTTGAAAGTAGTCAGCATTTTATATTATTTCAAGAGAATATAATGCAATTTCTTATATATTGTGGAATAGAAGAAGATTTGACATATGGAATAATTAAAAATATAAGTAAAAAGCATATGACTAAAGAAGATTTTGAAAAATTAAAAGAAAAATTAAAAGAAGGTTATAAAGATAAAATAGGAAGTTATAATGGATTTGAGAAAATATGGGAAGATATGGCATCAGCTTCTAAGTATAGCTTTAATAGTAGCCATGCTCTTAGTTACGCATATGATAGTATTTACTGTGCTTATTTAAAATCACATTATCCTTTAGAATATTTTTCAACTGTTTTAAATATGTATTCTGGGAATATTGATGAAACAGAAAAAATAACAAAAGAATTACCATATTTTAATATAAGTATAAAACTTCCAAAATTCAGATATTCTAAAGGTTCTTATTTTCCTAATAAAAAAACTAATAGTATATATAAAGGTATATCTAGCATAAAATATTGTAATTCTGAGTCTGCGGAACAGATGTATTTATTAAAAGATAAACACTATGATACTTTTGTTGACCTTTTGGTTGATTTAACAGAGAATACTTCTATAAATTCTAGACAATTAAATATATTAATAATGTTAAATTTCTTTTCTGAATTTGGAGAAAATAAAAAGTTATCAAAAATATATGAAGAATTTACAAAAGGAAAAAATAAATATGGTAAGAAATATGTAGAGAAAACAAAAATAAAACGTATTGCAGCATTAAAAGAATCTGAAAATATGATACCTGATGAAAAACTTGATTTAGCTTCTCAAATTAGAGTGGAAAATGATAGTTTAGGATATGTACAAGTACAATTTCCAGATTTACCAAAGAGTTATATATACGTGATGGATCAGAATTTAAAGTTTAGTCCTAGAATTGATGCATATTGTTTGGCTACAGGTGCGACTAAAACATTAAAGATGTATAAGAAACAATTCTTAAAAAATCCATTTAGTATAGGTGATGTTATTAATGTATCTAAGTATCAACAAAAGAATAAAGCAATATGTATAGGAAAAGATGATAATGGTAAACCACAATTTGAAAAATCTGATGAAACTGAATGGTGGATTTCTAAATATACTGTAGTTGATGATATAAATAAAATAATTAAATAAATCATTATAATAATGCAGATGTGAAGTCTGCATTATATTTTTAACAAAATTAATAAAATTGTATTGACAATATAAATAGATAAGAGTAATATTATAAATGTAGACAAAATTAATAAATTAAATATGAATATTAATTATTATATTGTATATAATTATATATATTGGAGGTAGATGAAAATGGAAAAGAAAATACAAATATCGGAAATATTTAATTGGATGGATACAGGAAAAGTATTTGTTCAATGCAAAGCAGACAACGAAAAAATATTGTTACCTAATATAAAAGATAAAGGAATAATGGTTTTTAAAAGAGATAAAGATGAATATATTTTACAAAAAGGATATGGCACATTACTTGAGCTAATAAAATTATCCAATACTGAATCGAAAGATATGGTAGAGATAGAAATAATATAAAATATCAATTTTAAAAATATGATGAATTGGAGGCTGATAAATTGTGTCATTAGATATAACTGCGAGTAAAACATGGTATTATGATGAAAAATTTGGATGGTATGATACAAAAGATGAAATAGCTGGATTTACATTTTCAAGTAGGTTGAATGATTATTGGGGTACTTATGATTTTTTTATAGGCAATGTTGATGACATAATTACTTATGAATGTGATAAATTATATATTTATAATAGAAAAACTCTATTTAAATTAAAAGAAAAGAATAAAAAATTAAAATTAGGGGAAGATGTA
>JAJBWD010000331.1:0-9579 GCA_032907345.1 Bacillota bacterium
CCATGGTATCAAGCCATACCAAGTTCATCTAAAAATAAGGAAATTGCAAAGAGATACCTAATGTTCCTATATAACAAAAATTACTTATACATGGATGCATTTGGAGTAGCTTCCAGGAAGTCTGTATTTGAGGAATATAGTATAAAAGCTGGCTATGAACATCTCAAATCTGTTTATGATTCATTATCAGGTGTGCAGTCACAGAATCGTCCTGCACTTGCTGAATGGCCGCAAATTGAGTCTGAAGTTCTAGCTCCTGCAATACAACAGGCACTAATAGGAAAGAAGTTACCTAAAGACGCTTTGGATGGGGCAGCTGAGCAGTTAAAAGCTATGTTTCAAAAATAACGATTACTAAGTTTTAGATGGATGACCTAAAGGCATAAAAGCTTCACCTGAAACAAAGAACTCTGTTTATATTTTGAGGTTAGAGATAGATTTATAAAGACATAAGTCTATCTCTAGCCTTTTTATTTTTATAATATATTATAGCTAATAACAGTTCTATGGAGATATATGATATTTAGTTTTTATTTGGGTAGATAAGTGCAAAAATAGATTAATATGTAATTCTTTTAAATAAACGTTTGTGTATTTAGAGATTATAAGTAAAGAATTCAATAGATTATGAAAACAATATCATAACCTGCCATGATATTATAAATTCATAGTCAATTGAAACGTTTACTTAATATTAATTTTTGATTGACTTTAATATTTAAAGGGGGAATAAAAATGTATAAAAAAACCTTAGCATTATTATTGAGTGCTGCAATGGCAGCTTCTTTACTAGCAGGTTGTGGAAAGTCTGCATCTAATACCAGCACAGGAAAAAAAGAAATAAGTGTATTGGTGGAAAGCGGCAGCCCTGGAGAAAGTGTAGCAAAATCAACAGCAGCGGAATTCGAAAAGCAGACTGGATACAAAGTTGTGGTAGATGCTGTTCCTTATTCTGGAATGTTTGATAAATTATCAACAGAAATTAGTGCCAAAACATCAGTTCATGATGTTGCTACATTAGATGTTCTTTGGTTACCAGCATTTAAAAATGCTTTATTACCACTTGATGATTTGGCAACGAATGATGTTAAATCTGACTTTTTACCAACTTTAGTAGACGGTGGAACATTAAATGGTTCTTTATATGGTTTCCCAATGTGGATTAATTCTAAAGTATTGATTTATAGAACTGATTTGTTTAATAATGCAGCAAACAAATCAGCATTTAAACAGAAATATGGTTATGATTTAACTGTTCCTACAACATGGAAGCAATATGAAGATGTTGCATCATTTTTCACCAAGGATGGCATGTATGGTACCGCAGTATTTGGTGCAGCTAATGGGGATACAGTATGCAGCTGGTTAGATGCAGCTGCACAAGCAGGAGCTAATCCACTAGTATTAGATAAAGACAATAACGTATTAGTTAATCAAGCCCCATATGTAGATGCATTAAAATTTCTTTGTAATATATATAAAAAAGGATATGCACCAAAAGAAACTCTTTCTGTTGCCAGTACAGAAGCTGAACAAATGTTTGTAAATGGTAAATTAGCTCTGCAGTTAAACTGGAGTCATCAATATCCGGCAGCTTATGCAGCGCTCCCGGGAAAAGTTGGAGTTGCTCCTATGATAGGAGGATCAGCAGGTGTTGCAGCAACTACTGGCCCTTGGTATGAATCTATACTGAAAACTACTAAGAATCAGGATATTGCAAAAAAATACGTAAAATTTATGTATGATCATAATGAAGATTATATGCAGGCGCCATTAAAAATTGCAGGCAGAAAATCTGTATATGAAAAATGCAGCTCACAACCAGGTGATGAGCATCTTAAAGCAGTTTTAGATACTCTGTCTGCTAAACAATCTCAAAATAGACCAGCTACACCTCATTGGAATCAGATAGAAGAAGTGCTTTATGGTGCAATTCAAAATGCATTGGCAGGTAAGGCTACTCCACAGGCTGCGTTAGATGATGCTAAAACAAAGATTGAAGCTATCGTAAAATAAAAAACTAAAAAGATATTATTTATTTAAGATATAGGCTATTGCTTAATTTGCAATAGCCTATATCAAATGTATTAAGCAGAAAGGTGGTTTTACCATGAGAATTGTTTCAAGAAGAACATTAATTATGTTTTTTTTACCTGGTGGTATTTTCATGGGTGTATTTCTAGTATGTCCCATTTTGAAAATGGCCATTGATAGTTTTTATACCTTTGATTTAACTGGAGTGAAATCATTTGTAGGACTTGACAACTACATCAAAGCATTTACAACAGCAAGTTTTTTAACCCCATTAATAAATACATTAAAATACATAATTATTGCCGTTACAGCTGAATTGTGCATTGGACTAATTATGGCATTGTTGTTTGAGCATGAATATAAAGGTAATAAAATAGTTCGATCATTGATATTGACACCGTTGATGATTGCACCACTAGTTGCGGGCTTGATATGGAAACTAATGTTAAGTGCTCAGTTTGGTATTATAAACCAAATATTAAAAAATATACACATTATTAAAGATACAAACAGCATATTATGGCTTGCTGATGGGAAATGGGCATTACTTTCTTGTGCCTTTGCTGATATTTGGTTAACAACACCTTTTATGATGTTAATGATTTTAGCTGGATTGCAGGGGGTTGATTCAAGTATGATTGAAGCTGCAACAATAGATGGAGCTAATAAGCTGCAGCAAATATTTTGGGTAAAAATGCCGAATATAAAACCTGTTTTACTCACTGCATTGTCTATTAGAATTATAGATGCTGCAAGAACTTTTGATATTATTTGGGCTATGACTCAAGGCGGACCCAATAATTCTTCGGAAATGATCAGTGTTGTAATTTATAGAACACTTACACGATACAATCAAGTCGGATATGCAAGTGCTATGGCTGTTATTTTTGTTATTATTCTTATTGCCTTTACGTTAGTGTTTATGCAAAGTCTATGGAACCCTAAAAAGTATTATGAAGGAGGAGGGAAATCATGACAACTTCAAAAAGTAAAACGGGAAAGCATATTGCAATAATTATTTCTTTAGCATTTGCGTTATTTTGGTTATTTCCATATTTATATTTAATCAGTTCATCATTTAAACCTGGATCGCAAGTAGTATCAATACCTGCAAAGTTTTTTCCTACCCAATTGTCTTTAGAGAATTTTTCAGCCTTATTTTCTAGAATTCCGGCAGCTCAAGATATGGCTAACAGTTTAATATGTGCTGTTTGCAGCACAATCATTGCTGTGATTTTAGGAGCTTTAGCTTCCTATGCAATATCACGTTCCGGAGCTAAATTATCATTAATGTTAGTTGTTTTAGTTTTATGTTTGAAAATGATTCCTACATCAAGTATTGCAGTGCCAATATATGGAATCATTACAAGCATGGGTTTATATGACACAAGGATTGCATTAATAATAGTTTATGCAGCGATAAATATACCGTTCGTTATGTGGACTATGATAAGTTTTTACCAAGGTATACCGATGTCGTTAGATGAAGCAGCGTGTGTAGATGGAGCTAGTAACTTCTATACATTTAGAAAAATAATTTTACCTATCTGTATGCCTGGTATTGCTACAGCTGCTATTTTTACTCTGTTTTTAGCCTGGAATGATTTCTTAATTTCTTTATTATTGACAAGTATTAATGCAACGACATTTACGGTAGGTTTATCAGCATTCTTATCTGCTTATAGTATGGATTTAGGACCTATGTGTGCCGGTGCATTTATTTTTAGTTTTCCAGTTATGATATTGGCAATATTCGCCCAGAAATATATTGTAAGAGGTATGACAGCAGGTGCTGTAAAGGGATAAATTTAAATTGTTTACCTGTCTTATATAATTGATTAGGAGATGATGAGTATAATGGTTTCAAAACATCAATTAAGTATAGAAAAAGCACAGAAGGCTGTTCAAGAAACTAAACTTCTGATAAAAGATGCAAAAATGAGACAAAGGTTTCACTTTATGGCAGAAGCGGGATGGATAAATGACCCAAATGGTTTAATATTTTTTAAAAATCAATATCATTTTTTTTATCAATATAACCCATATGACTCTTATTGGGGTGCTATGCACTGGGGACATGCAGTAAGTAATGACATGGTTCATTGGAAATATCTTCCTATAGCCTTGGCGCCTAGTGAACACTACGATAACCACGAAAGGGGAGGCTGCTTTTCAGGAAGTTCCATTGAACATGAAGGTAAATTATATTTGGTATATACAGGAGCAGCCAACTATGGAGATGGATTTGTACAGACACAGTGTTTAGCTTATAGTGAAGATGGTATACATTTTGAGAAATATGAAAAGAATCCAATAATCACTGCACCAGAAGGATATGAGCAGGAAAACTTCAGAGACCCAAAAGTGTGGAAACATGGAGATTATTTTTACTTAGTATGTGGAGCTAAAAAAGACAGTTTGGCAAAAGCACTTTTATATAAATCCTCAAATTTAAAAGATTGGGAATTTGTCAATGTACTGGCAGAGAGCCGTGGAGAACTTGGGTATATGTGGGAATGTCCGGATTTCTATCCAATAGGCGATAAATATGTTCTGATGTTCTCACCAATGGGGCTGCATGAACGTAAATCAGTATATTTGGTAGGGGATATGGATTATACGACCGGGAAATTCAATTATAACACAATTGGTGAAATTGACTGGGGCTTTGACTACTATGCTCCGCAATCATTTTTGGATGATAAAGGAAGAAGATTGATTGTAGGGTGGGCAAATGAATGGGATTGGATGCCTTGGTGGAAAGACTGGGGTCCATCATTTAAAGAGAAATGGTGTGGATTTTTTAATATTCCAAGAGAAGTAAAACTACTTGAAGATAATACGCTAATGTTTGTACCAGTGGAAGAGTTTAATAAGCTGCACTATGATGAGAACATAAAAGAAAACATAGAAATAAATAATAATAAATATGAAGTTCATGCCGGAGATGGAATTGCATATGAAATAAAAATGGAAATCGACTTAAGAGGGACCTCAGCAGATAGTTTTGAACTGCTCTTAAGGTGTTCGGATACAAAGAAAACAGTTATAACCTTTGACTTAAAGAAATCAGAGCTGACTTTTGATAGAAATAATTCAGATGGATGGAGTAAGGGCATATCCAGAAGTACATTGAAACTTAAGGATAAGAATATTTTAGATGTTGATATTTTTGCTGATCAAAGCTCCATTGAGATTTTTACTGATAACTACCAAACAGCTCATTCAGGAAATATATTTGCAGCAAACGAAGAAAATAAGAATTATATAGCTGCGAAAAATGGAATATTAGCTATAAAAAAATTATGTACCTGGGGGATGGAAACATCTATGAAATAGTTTCTGCTAAGTTTTGGAGGTGTAAAAATGATTGATAACAAAGAATTTGATGTAGTTTCACTAGGAGAATTACTTATTGATTTTACGATGAATGGAGTCAGTGAACAAGGAAACCAATTGTTTGAGGCAAATCCTGGTGGAGCACCCTGTAATGTACTATCTATGTTGAACAACTTGGGCAAAAAGACTTCTTTTATAGGCAAAGTGGGAAATGATCAATTTGGTTTTTTTCTTAAAAGAACCCTTGAAGAACTTGGGATAGGAACAGATAATTTAGTAATGGATAACGAAGTAAATACAACATTAGCTTTTGTTCATACTGCACAGGATGGAGATAGAAGTTTTTCCTTTTATAGAAAACCAGGAGCAGATATGATGCTGAATGAATCTGAAATTAGAGAAGATATTATTAAAAAAGCTAAAATATTTCATTTTGGGACCTTATCTATGACGGATGAAGGTGTAAAGAAAGCTACAGAAAAGGCCTTAAAAATTGCAAAAGATAATAATCTGCTAATTTCTTTTGATCCTAATTTACGTCCACCTCTTTGGAGTTCTTTAAACGAAGCCAAGGAATGTATTAAATTTGGTTTGAGTCAATGTGATATTTTGAAAATTGCAGATGAGGAATTGGAATTTGTGACAGAATGCAAAACCATTGAAGATGGAGTGAAATATCTTCAGAAAAATTACAATATTGATTTAATATTAGTAACAATGGGTAAATACGGCAGTAAGGCTTTTTATAGAGGAATATCTGTTGAAAAAGAAGGTATCATTCAAAAAAATACAATAGATACAACTGGAGCTGGAGACACTTTCTGCGGGTGTATTTTAAATTTCGTGTTAGAGCACGGCTTAGAGAATTTAACAGAATCTTCTTTAATAGATATGATAACTTTCGCAAATGCAGCAGCATCAATTATAACAACTAGAAGAGGTGCTATTAAATCTATGCCTTTAAAAAAAGAAATTCTCAACTTTATTTAGTGCTGATCTTATAGGAGGTTTTATTAATGTTTAGTAAAAATTGTTACGACGTAACAGAGTGGAATGTTGGTAATCCGTATGAGGATATTGGGGAGGTAATCAATAGCATCATTGCGGATATTAAAAGCAGGCAAAATAAATCAGATATTAATGAAGGAGGGAAACCAGGCGCAGTTATCTATATCCCCGCAGGTGATTATCATCTTACAACTCAAGTAGTTATAGACATCAGCTATCTAAAAATAATGGGTTCCGGACATGGCTTTACATCTTCAAGTATTCGTTTTAATACTCCGAAGAGTGAATGGGCAGATTTGCACGAGGTGTGGCCGGGAGGCAGCCGCATACTTGTAGATATTTCCCCAGAGGCTGACGATGAGGAATATGCAGGTGCAGCGTTTTATGTTAAGCGGAGTGGGGATCCCCGAATAAGTTCGGTAGAGTTTGCTGACTTTTGTATTGATGGCTTACATTTTATGGATGATGGTTCAGCAAAAGCAGACCCGGAAAATACATATACTAATGGGAAAACGGGTATTTATATTGCAAGTGCTCAAGACTCATTCAGGATTACAGGCATGGGGATAGTGTATTTAGAGCATGGAATTACTATTTATAATGCAGATGCACTGTCTATACATGATAATTTCATAGCTGAATGCGGCAACTGTATAGAACTAAGGGGTTCTGGACAGGCTTCAAAAATAACTGATAACTTGATAGGAGCCGGTTATAAAGGATATTCAATTTATGCCCAAAATTTTGGAGGACTTTTGATTACGTCAAACAATGTTTTTCCACGAGGTGCAAGCAGTGTCCATTTTGCCGGCGTGGTACGTTCTACTATCACAAGTAATAGATTTCATTCATTTTATCCGGGAATGCTGGTATTCCAAGGAAAATGCTCGGAAAATTTGGTATCTTCAAATCATTTTTTACGTGACCATGAACCTTGGCCTCCTATGCAGGCATACGACAATGGTTTAGATGATCTGTATGGCATCCTGTATATCAGCGGTAATAATAATTCTGTAATTGCTAATCACATTTCGGAAACAATAGATACTCAGTATATCACGCCGTCTGGTGCAACACCTGTAATAATACATGTTGTTTCGGGTAAGGGAAATTATATTTCTGATAATCATATTGTTGCCACTACCGAAGCATCGGAAGTGCAAGCCACGGCAGCTGCTTCTTGTTTCTCTACGCAAGTAGGAGCTTTGCTGACTTCCGATAAATTGGAGGCACTTGACGTGACAACAGTACTGGTAGAAAGAGAAGCACTTCAAAATACGATTCTTGATTCGGGAAGTGACATACAGGTTGTTATGGACAAGACTGTAAATGCATTCAGAAGCACTCCAACGCTAGGAGCATAAATAGTGTCAGCTAGTGTTTATGATGGCTTTTGTTTAGCATCACCCATGCGATGAGAAAGTACATTCCAAAAGAATCACTTACGGCGCATAACCTTTTTCGCAGCGAGACGTGAGTTGATGGAAACGCAAATGATATTAATAAGGAGCAGCCTTAGTTTTTGTCGCTGAGAAACAACAGCGGAATATGTTCTTTGCCAACATGAAAGATGGGATGGTAAAGGATACCTAAAAAATTTAAAGGTTGAAGAAATCCCCCAAATTTCAAGAATTATAGCTGTTGCAGATGCTTATGAGTCAATGACGGCAGGAAGGCCTTATAAAAAAGCTTTAAGCAGTGATGATCAATCCTGGAACTGAGAAAAAACGCAGGAACTCAATTCGTAAAAGTTTTTATAGAAAAGGTCTTACATAATCAGGAGTGAAAAAATATTTTGATACTTTTACACAAAATCAATAAGTTCCCAAAAGTGAAATGTGACCAGGGTGGCACCTGAAATTAAATATTGTAATGATAAGCCCTATTTTCGTCAGAATACTGATGGAAATGGGGCTTTATAATTGAACTTTTGTCATTTGACCGCAAGATGTGAAAAGTGACCTGGGTGGCACCTAAGCAGGGAACCACTGGCGAAAATTAATTATGTGGATATAGTGGATAGTGAATCTCTTGAGAGCGTTAAAACAATAGATAGGGATGTATTGGTACCCATAGTTATATATATAGGAAAAGCAAGATTAATTATAATTTTACATTTAAAATATAAAATTACAGGAGGAATTTCTGGTGATACTTACAATGCTGAAATGAAAAATACACAGAGCCACAATAACACATAACTTAGATTATATAATGTGATTTCTGTTAACATAAATATATCTTCTGCCTTTTTAACAATATAAATATAAATTAGATAAAATATTGAAAACATATATTAAGAAGAATAAACTTAAGGTGGTTATAAATATTATGTAATAAAATGTTAAAAACAATAATTATTAAGGAAGTCTGTAATGATACAGATAGAATACTAAAAGATCCTAGAACAAGGGTAATATTGAATGAATTAATTAAAGATGCTGCTTAAAGGCAGATTGAAGTATAAGTAAAGATTAAGAGGTGATATTATGGCAATTACAGAGAAATTGACGAAAGTAATGATAGATTCAACTTTGAAAGGCATAAAAAAACAATTAGAAAAAGTTAAGGACAATTATGAATGGAAGAAATTGTTTGTTGATACGGGTGAATTTTTCGCTAATGATTATGAACACTCAGATGAATTTTATTCTGACTTGCTAAGTATTTTCTCAAAAGAAAATATGAAAAAAATGGCATGTGATCTTAAAGATAAGTCAGGATTTGAATTTAGAAATACTTTGCATCAAGCTTTAAATAAGCTTATGATGTCATACGAATTTGATTTGGACATGGGAGAAATGTATTCACATCATTTTATGCAGGTAATCATAACATACTTAGAAAATAATATGCCTGAAAAATATACTCAAATGTTCTTAGCAGATTGGAAAAGTGAGGAAATTAATAATTTTAAAATTATTCAAGAACGCTTAAGAAATATGGAGGATGCCATTCAAGTTTTGGGAGAAAAGAAAAAAAATATTTTCAGTATATCCGAAATAGATATGAAACTACGTAAGGAAACTATTTCTCCTAAAATAGGTATAGATTTTTTCGATATTGACGATGAAGAGTTTTTGTCTGAATTTCATAAAAAAATAGACTTAGAACGATTATTTGTTATTGGAAAGTCAAGGGAAGAGACCATATATTGTCTTTTAAATGAAATACAAAAAATGAATTTATCCAGAATAG